>JAKAOD010000081.1 GCA_021823365.1 Actinomycetes bacterium
GATCTATCGCCGGCAGCGAGGAGCGCCTCGCGGTCAACACCGTCTGCGTCGGCTACGGGTTCGTACCCTCGGCAGAGCTCTTCCGTCTCCTCGGGTGCGCGTTCGTCGACGACGACGACCTCGGTGGGCCCGTCGTCGTCGTCGACGAGTGGCAGCGCACGACCGTCGAGGGCATCTCGGCGGCCGGGGACGGAACCGGCGTGCGCGGCGCGCCGGTGGCGAAGGCCCAGGGTCGTCTCGCCGCCATCGGCCTCGCCCGCGACCTCGGCGCGCTCAGCACTACCGACGCCGAGCGGCTCGCGGCGCCACAGCGCCGCCTCCTTGCCGGCAAGGAGCGCTTCCGACGGGCGCTGCTCCGTCTCTATGGCGTCGGCGAGGGGATCTACGAGCTCGCAACACCCGAGACAGTCGTCTGCCGCTGCGAGGAGGTGGTGCACGGCGACCTCGAGCGGGCCGTCCGTTCCTCCGCGGACGTCAACGTCATCAAGAGCTACACGCGCGCCGGCATGGGGCTGTGCCAGGGACGCAACTGCAGCCGTCACATCGCCGCGCTCGTCGCCCGCCGCAGCGGGGTGCCGCTGAAGGACGTCCCGGGCGCGACGGCGCGCCCGCCGGTGCGGCCGGTGCCGCTCGGCGCGCTCGCCGACGACACGATCCGCGACGCGGGGTTGTTCACCCGTGGATGACTCCCCGACCGCCGCTCCGGACGGGACGTGCCGTCCCCGACCCGTGCTCTGGCCGCGGGCGACAGACCTCACGGGCGAGCTCCCCGAAAAGACCGACGTCGCGATCGTCGGCGGGGGTCTCGCCGGGTGCGCGCTGGCGTACTACCTCGCCTCGGCCGGCGTCGAGGTCGTCGTGCTCGAACGCGGCGAGCTGAACCGGGAGGCGTCGGGCACGAACGCCGGAAGCTTCCACTTCCAGATCGCGATCCACCAGCTGTCCGGGTCCGGCACAGTACACGACCACGAGCGCCTGCTGCTCGACGTCCGCCTGCACTCGGCGGCCGCCGCGCTCTGGCCCGAGCTCGAGGGCCAGCTCGATGCCGACCTCGGGGTGCACACGACCGGGGGGCTCATGGTCGCCGAGACGCCCGAGGAGTTCGACGTCCTCACCACGAAGCAGGTGATCGAGAAGGAGGCCGGGCTCGAAACCGAAGTCCTCTCGGCCGCGGAGCTGCGCTCCTTCGCGCCCTTCCTCGCCGACGACCTCGCCGGCGCCTCCTACTGCGCCCGCGAGGGCCACGCGAACCCGCTGTACGCGGCCCCGGCGTTCGCCGTCCGGGCCGGCGAACGCGGCGCCGCCTTCCGCACGCACGTCCGGGTGCTCGGCATCGAGGCGGCCGACGCGCCCGGCGCGACACGCTTTCGGGTGCGCACCGACAAGGGGACGATCGGCGCCCACCGTGTCGTGAACGCCGCCGGGGCATGGGCGAACGCGCTGTGCGCGACGAGCGGACTCTCGCTCCCCGTGCGCGCCGAGGGCCTACACGTGAACGTCACCGAGCCACGCGAGCACATCCTCACGCCGATGCTCCAGCACATCGGGCGTCGCCTGACGCTGAAGCAGGCCGCCAACGGGACCTTCATCATCGGGGGCGGCTGGCCCGCCCGCCCCGAGCCCGATCCGCAGCGCTACTCGGTCCGCTGGCAGAGCGCGGCGGGCAACGCGGCGGTCGCGGTGCGCGTCATGCCGCTCCTGAAGGACGTCCGCGTGATCCACATGTGGACCGGTGTCATGACCTTCGTCGACGACCTCATGCCGATCATCGGCGAGTTCCGACGCCTCCCGGGCTACTACATGTGCCTGGCGACGACCGGCTTCACCCTCGGGCCGCTCGTCGCCCGACTGCTCGCCGAGCAGCTCGTGTCGGGCGGGGCCACGGCGGTGCCCGAGGCGTACTCGCCCGAGCGGCTCGCCCGCCTCTGACCACGACCAGCGCGAGAAACCGGAGAACCAAGTGGACCGCAACGACATCGACTGGAAGGGCTACTGGGCCTCCTGCCCGACGCCGTTCACCGAGGGGGGCGAGCGCGTCGACACCGACAGCTTGCGCCGGCTTCTCGACTTCTACGTCGGCTGCGGCCTGCACGGCGTGCTGATCAACGGCACGGTCGGCGAATGGTTCTCCCAGTCCGACGCCGAGCGCCGCCTCGTCGCCGAGACGGCAGTCGCGCAGGTCGCCGGCCGCATGACCGTCGTCATCGGCTGCACCGCCTACACCGCCGAGCAGGTCGCCGAGTTCGGGCGCCACGCGATGGCTGTCGGCGCCGACGGCGTCGAGGCGAGCGCACCGCCGTACGCGAAGCCGTTCCCCGACGAGCTCGTCGCCTACTACGGCGACATCTCGGCGAGCGTCGACGCGCCGCTGCTCGTCTACAACTGGCCCCACGGGACGAATGTCGAGATCGGTCCCGACCTCGCCGACCGGCTCGTCGATCTCGAGAACGTGGTGGCAGTGAAGGACAGCACCCCGAACGCCGAGCAGTTCTACGAGACGACGAGGCGCGTGGTCGACCGGGCGCGCGTGTTCGGCCCCTACATGACCGCGCGCGGTCACGAGGTGCTCTCGAGCGTGGGAGGCGACGGCTTCATCGGCGGCGGCAGCGTCTTCGGTGCCGCCGACGGCGAGTTCTGGGAGGCGCACTGGCGCGGCGAGCACGATGCCTGCCTGGCGCACGCGCGTCGCAACGAGCAGCTCTTCCCCCATCTGTGGCTGCCCGGCGGCTGGGCGGGCGTGCACGGCGCCTACCAGAGCGAGCTGAAGCTCGTGATGGGCCTGCTCGGCCAGCCCGGCGGGACGGTGCGCCGGCCGAGACTGCCCATCACCGATCCCGCCGCTGCCGCCGAAGTCCAAGAGGCGCTCGTCGCGGCGGAGCTTCTGACCGAGTGACGGCGCCGCCCGTCCGTACGCGCCCGCCTGAAAGGGGACCACGCAGATGTTCTTCGGCATCGATCACGTCGGCATCGGCGTGTCGGACATGGACGGCGCGCTCGAATTCTTCGACCGGCAGCTCGGCTTCAGCGACCTGCTGTTCGACTACCGTGGCGAGCTGCCCGGGATCGAGGAGCTGACGCGCCGCCGGCGGACCCGCGCCCGTGTGGCGATGCTGCAGAGCCGGCACGTCACGCCGCTCGGCCCCGGACGGGTCAAGCTCGTGCAGCTGCTGGAGGACGGCGGCACGCCACCGCTTCCTCCCGGGATCGGCTACGGCGAGATCGGCATCGCGGAGGTGTGCCTGCACGCCCGCGGCGTCGCGAAGGTCCACGAGGAGCTCGTCGCGTCGGGCTGCCGGGAGCTCATGGAACCGGTGTCCGCCGTGCTCGCACCCTTCGACGTCGCCGTCGACCTCTCCTACGTCGCCGACCTCGAGGGCGGCAAGGTCGAGCTCATCGAGTGGACCGGGCTCTGGCAGGCGCTCCCGGGCGAGCCACGTCTTGAGGGCGTCAACCACGTCGCCTTCGGCGTGCGCGACATGCAGACGACCCGCGAGTTCTACGCCGGGCTCGGCTTCACCGAGCTCGTCTTCGAGTCCGACGGGTTCTTCGAGCCGATGCGGCCGTGGTACCCGCGCGAGATGCCCCGCCAGCACATGATCCTCTGCCTTCCGGGGCAGGGCGCCGGCATCGAGCCCGTGCGCCTCGCCGAGACCTTCGACTGCCGGGGCGACTTCGGGCATGCGGGGCCGATGGACTTCGGCATCGGCGTCAGCAACCTCCGTCGCAGCGTCGAGGAGCTGACGCGCGCCGGCGTGCGCTTCTACGGCGAGCCGCAGACGCTCGACGTCGGATCGGGCGAGTGGTCCTACGCCTACTTCGAGGACCCCGACGGTCTCTATGTGTGCCTGACGGAGGCCCGCTACTAACGTCAGGGCCGCGTCGACGAACGAGGGGACCGACTTCATTGCAACCCGTTGAACAGCAGACGGCAGAAGCCGAGGAGAACCGCACGGAGTTCGTGCAGTCCCTCGAGCGCGGCCTCGCCGTGCTGCGGGCATTCGCCGAGCAGCGGAGCACCCTCACCCTCACCGACGTCGCCAACGCCACCGGGCTAAAGCGTGCAGCGGCGCGCCGCTTTCTTCTCACCCTCGTGGAGCTCGGCTACGTGCGCAGCCGCGGCCGCGAGTTCTCGCTCCGCCCACGCGTGCTCGACTTCGGCAACGCCTACCTCTCGGGCCTCGCCGTGCCCGAGCTCGCAGAGCCCCACATGAACGTGCTCGCCGACACGGTGCAGGAGTCGTGCTCGCTCGCCGTGCTCGACGACGACGAGATCGCCTACGTCGCGCACGTCTCGCCGCAGCGGGTCATGACCGTGAGCGTCGAGATCGGTGCCCGGGACCCCGCCTACTGCACCTCGCTCGGACGCGTGCTGCTCGCCGCGCTCGGCGAGGACGCACTCGCCGCCTACCTCGAGCGCACCCGGCTGCGGCGCCACACGAGCGACACGCTCACGGACCGGCGCAAGCTCGTCGCGGCGCTGCAGGAGACTCGGACGAAAGGCTACGCCATCATCGCCGGCGAGCTGCAGAATGGCCTCGTCGCGGTGGGGATGCCGGTGCATGCGCCGTCCGGGGAGGTGATCGCGGCGATGAACGTGACGGGCTACGAGATCCGCGCCTCGGAGGGGGTGCTCGTCGGCGAGTATCTGCCCCACCTGCGCGCCGCCGTCGCCGAGGTCGAGCGCGCGCTCGCCCGGGCGACCGCGCTCGCACCGCCGGGGACGGCGATCGTGCTGCCCGCAGACGCCGGGCGCGCCCTTGCACGACGCACGAGCGCGGCAGCTCCGAGCGACGCGCCGCGGCGCCGGCAGCGGGCGCAGCGGCCGACGAGAGGCGCGGGAGCCCGCTAGTGGGCGCCGCAACGCACCGGGGTGCCCGGTGGGCCGCCGGGGCGCGCGCGTCATGAGCGACGTTCCCGACCTCGATCACGACGAGCGCGAAGCGCGCGGCGAGTTCGTCCAGTCGCTCGAGCGCGGCCTTGCCGTCATGAGCGCCTTCGGACCGGGTCGAACGCACCTCACGCTCACCGAGGTCGCCCAGCACGTCGGCATCACCCGCGCCGCGGCGCGTCGCTTTCTGCGCACGCTCGTCAGCCTCGGATACGTGCGCAGCGACGGGCGGAAGTTCTCTCTGCGTCCTCGCGTGCTCGAGCTCGGCTACGCCTACATGTCGACCATGAGCCTCGCCGACATCGCACAGCCCTTTCTCGACGAGCTGATCGAGACGATCGAGGAGTCCTCCTCGATCGCCGTCCCGGCCGGCGACGAGCTCGTCTACGCGGCACACGCCGCGCCAAAGCGCGCCGTGACGATCAACCTCCTCGTCGGCGCGCGCGACCCCCTCTACTGCACCTCGCTCGGACGAGTCCTGCTTGCGGCACGAAGCGACGAGGAGATCGACCGTTACCTGCGCGACGTGCAGCTGCGGCCGTACACCGACGCCACCGAGACCGACCCGGCGCGCCTACGGCGCGAGCTCGCGAAGGTGCGGCGACTCGGCTACGCGCTCGTCGACCACGAGTTCGAGGACGGCCTCGTCGCACTTGCGATCCCGGTGCACGACGCCGCAGGCCGGACGATCGCTGCGATGAACGTGAGCACATATTCGCTGCGCGTCAGCGCGACGACGCTCGTGAGCGACTACCTCGCCCCGCTGCGGGCGTGCGCGCTCGAGCTCGAGAGCGAGCTGCGCAGCGCACGCCGTCTCCACGCCTAGAGCAAGGCCGCGTGTGCCGGGCGCGAGTGTGCCGGCCTAGCACGGATCGTCGCCCGCCATCGCCCCCACCGCGACCGGGAGGCACGGCGCCTGCGGCGCGAAGCCGGAGAACGGCCCGGCGGCGACGCCCGAAGCGCGGGCGGCGAGCTCGACGAGAACCGGCGAGCAGTAGCGGCCCTGGCAGCGGCCCATCCCGGCACGGGTGACCCGCTTCAGGGATCCCGCGGCGTCGAGGAACGGCGCCGCGGCCCTGCGCAGCTCGCCGAGGGTGACCTCCTCGCAGCGGCAGACCACCGTCTCCTCGTCCGCCAGCTTGTCGAGGAGGCGCGGCGCCCGGTACAGCCGCCAGAGCGCCTCCTGGAACCGGTCGTGTCGCCTCAGCGCCTGCTCCCGCCGACGACGGTCCGCGTCGCGGGCGCCGTCGCCCCGGTGGCCGGCGAAGGCCGCGGCGTCGAGGCCGGCGAGGTAGCCCATTGCCTGCGCGACCTGGGCGCCGCGGACCGCGCCGCCGTCGCCGGCGACCCACACGCCGGGCACCGAGGTGCGCCCGCTCGCGGTGCGCTCGATAACGAGCGCACCGCTGGCGCGCTCGACGCCCGCCCGACAGCCGAGGCCGCGTGCGAGCTCGCTCGAGGGGACGAATCCGAGGCCCAGGCAGACGGCGTCGACCCCGAATCGCCGGGCGCGGGCGCGCTGGGGTCGCCCCTCGCTGTCGATCGGCGCGACGACCGCTTCCTCGACCGTGCGTGCGCCGCGGGCCTCGACCACGGTGGCGCCGGCGAGGAGCGGCACCCGGGCCCGCACCAAGGTGGCGAGGTAGCCGAGGCCCTGGCGCGCGTAGCGGGGCGCGGCGGCGCCCATCGCCACGAACGCGGCGAGGTTCTGCGGCCGCCAGAGGCGCCCGGCCTCGGCGACCGCGACGACGTCGACGCCCGCTTCCACGAGCTCGGCGGCGACTTGCAGGTTGAGCGGTCCGTTGCCGGCGACGAGCACGCGCTCGCCCGGCGCGACGAGATAGCTGCGCAGCAGCGTCTGGGCGGCTCCGGTCGTCATCACGCCGGGCAGTGTCCACCCCGGAAAGGGTGCCGCCGCCTCAAAGGCGCCCGTCGCCAGCACGAGGGCGCGGGCACGCAGCACGTGGCGCTCGCCCGCCGAGGCGCCGAAGAGCTCGAAGGGCGACGTGTGCCCCCAGACCCGCACGCCGCCGAGAAAGCGCGCCCCGCTGGCAGCGAACTCCCCGATGAGCCGCCGGCCCGCCCGGTACTGCGCGTCGAGCGCGCCCTCGTCGACCGGCAGCGACGCCGCCGGCTGCTTGAAGTACTGGCCGCCCGGCGACGTCCGCTCGTCGACGACGAGCACGCGTGCGCCCGTCGCGGCCGCCGCACAGGCCGCGCTGAGCCCCGCCGGTCCCGCACCGATCACGAGCACGTCCGCGAGCTCGACGGACTCCGGCGCGGCGTCGAGCTCGCGCTCCTCGAGCTCGCGCGCCGCCGGGTTGCGCTGCAGCGCGTGGAGGTCGGTGACCTTCTCGAGGCAGGACAGCTTGCTGCCGCGACCGTCGAGCGTCACCGAGCACTCCCCGCAGACACCCATGCCGCAGAAGACACCGCGCGCGCCGCCCGCTCGCGTCGTGCGGCACTCGTAGCGGCCCGCCGCGACGAGCGCCGCCGCCACACTCTCGCCGGCGCGCGCCGGGAGAGCCTCGCCGTCGTAATCGAGCGTCGCGTCGGGCTCGGCCGGCGCGATCCCATTCTTCGCCACGCGCATCGCCTTCCTCAGGCGCCGTGCTTGCGCCGGTAGGCGCGCCACGTCGTCGCCCAGCGCTCGGGGTCGTCGAGCCCGGACGGGTCGATGCGGTGGCTCACCTGGTTGTGCGGCGCGCCGCGCACGATCTCGGGCGTCGTGTACGCCTCCTCGCAGACGTGCGCGAGCACGTCCAGCCACTCGTCGATGTCCTCCTTCGACCAGGTCTCCCCCGCTTCGGGGGTGAACGGCTCCGGAACGATCCAGGGCTCGTGGCTCAGCCAGAACGCGTCGATGCCGAAGTCCGTCATCCGGTTCTGCACGTCGAGCACGGTGACGCCCGTCTCGCGCGTGAGTGTCTCCAGGCTGTAGCGGGTCATCTCCATGCGGCGGGTGTCGAGGTCCGGATGCGAGCGCGTCACGCCGCGGATGCGACAGATGCGGGCGTCCATGTAGGCGTTCGCGAGCACCGAGAGGTCAGACGCCTCGGCGATCCCCTCGGCGCCCATCGCCCGCACCCACGCGTAGGCCTTGAACACCTGGGGGAGGTTCCCCAAGAACTCCCGCACCCGGCCGACGCCGTCGGGCTCCTGCAGGGCGAAGCGGCCCTCGTGCTCGACGACGAGCGGGCCGGGGAGAAAGGGCGCGAGATCCTCCGCGCAGCCGTACGCGCCGACGGCCGGACCACCGCCCCCCTTCGGCGCCCCGAAGGTCTTGTGGAGCATGAACATGCACGCGTCGAAGCCGAGCTCCCGGGCGCGGATCCTCCCCATCACCCCGTTGAAGTTCGCGTGGTCGTAAAAGCAGATGCCGCCGACCTCGTGCACCGCCTTCACCCACTCGGTGATGTGCGGGTTGTAGATGCCCATGTCGTCAGGGTTGTTCACCATGAGCGCCGCGGTGCGCTGCGACAGCGCCGCCTTCAGCGCCTCGAGCGAGGCGTAGCCATCCCGCTCGATCGGGAGCGTGACCACCGTGAATCCCGCCGCCGCCGCCGTCGCGGCGTTGCAGGGGTGCGCCTGGATCGTCGTCACGATCTCGTTGCGCTGTCCGAGCTCGCCGCGCGCCGCGTGGTAGGCGCGGGTGATGCATGCCTGCAGGTAGGCGGCGTCCGCGCCGCCGCCAGGCTGGAAGACGAAGCGGTCCATCCCCGACAGCTCGCGGAGCGCGAGGTCGAGGCGGTGGACCACCTCGAGCATCCCCTGCTGGGTCTCGGGGTGCTGGCGCGGGTGCACCTCGCGCACCTCCGCGGTGCGCGAGAGCGCCTCGGACACCGCCGGGTTGTACTTCATCGTGCACGTCCCGAACAGGCTGACGCCCATCATGCCGAGCGTCTGCTGCGAGAGGCGCAGATAGTGGCGGTAGACCTCCCACTCGCTCAGCTCCGGGAGCGCCGGCGGCACCCTCCGGCGCGCCCTTTCGGGGACGAGCGCCGTCGCGTCGGGGACCTCGCGCCGGATCTCCTCCTCGACCGGCGGCAGGACGACGCCGCGCCGCCCGGGGCGCCCGAGCTCCATGATCGTCGGCTCGTCCCACGAGGCGGCGTGGTAGCGGCGCAAGGACCGCGTCATCGGATCACCTCCCCGAGCTCCCGGGCGAGCCGGTCGATGTCGTCCTTGGTGTGCAGCTCGGTCACGCAGTACAGCGCCGACTGCCCGAGCTCGGGGAAGTGCGCCGAGAGGTCGACCCCGCCGAAGATCCCCCGCTTGCGCAGCGCGGCGTCGATCTCGGCGACGCTCCGCCCGGTCTCGGTGAAGTCGACGACGAACTCCTTGAAGAAGCCCTCGCCGAAGCGCACCGCCACGCCCGGGAGCTCGCCGAGGCGCGCCGCGGCGTAGGTGCCGCGACGCACGATGGCCTCACCCACCTCGGCGAAGCCGGCCGGCCCCATCAGCGCCATGTAGGCCGCGTTCACGACCGCCCACATGTAGACCGAGTTCCCCGTCCAGTCGTTGCCCTGCTCGCGCGCGCCGTACGAGGTCTGGGCGAACAGCGCGATGCCGAAGCCCCGCTCGCCCGGCTCGATCGTGTCGCACACGCTCACCTGCAGCGTCGGGTATTCCCGCGCGTAGCGCTCCTCGTCCCGGCTGGCGATGAAGCCGCCGACGCCGCCACCGGCGTTCATGTGCACGCCGAGTGTCTGGATCGTGCCGACGGCGATCCCGGCACCGAGTTCGCCCGGCGGGGCGAGCACCCCGAGCGAGATCGGGTCGACGCCGACGACGAGCTCGGCGCCGACACGCGCCGCCATCTCCGCGACCTCGCCGATGCCGTCCTCGATCACCCCGAAGAAGTTCGGGTTCTCGAC
>JAKAOD010000082.1 GCA_021823365.1 Actinomycetes bacterium
CGCGGCGGTGCGTCGAGGCCGGTGCGCGACGACCCGAACACCCGGCGCTTCGCGCGAGTGGGCTGGGGCTTCTCGAGCCCGGCCTTCGCCGTGATCGCGGCATTCACCATCTTCCCGATCGTCTTCGCGGTGGTGCTCTCGTTCCAGGACGTGAACGTCACCGGGGCGGGCTTCGGCCTCCTGGGATTCACGACCGCGAACTACCATGCCATGCTGACGGCGGGGCTCTGGCACCACGCCTTGTGGTTCACGACGACGTACACGGTCGTCACCGTGGCGGTCGAGCTCGTGCTCGGGACGATCTTCGCCCTGGTGCTCGAGCGCCTCACCAAGGGCAGGGGAGCGATGATGGCGCTCCTGCTCATCCCGTGGTCCTTGATCACGGTGATCTCCGCCGAGCTGTGGAGCTACATCTACAACCCGACCTACGGGGTCCTCGGCGAGATCTGGCACGTGATCACCGGCGGCCCGCCGCCGAACGTTCTCGGCTACCCGCTGGACGCCACGATCTCTCTCATGTTCGCGGACGTCTGGAAGACGACCCCCTTCGTGGCGATCATCGTGCTGGCGGGCCTGGTGATGATCCCGACCGAGCTGTTCGAGGCCGCAGAGGTCGACGGGGCCTCCGGATGGAAGACCTTCTGGAGGGTGACGGTGCCGCTGCTCCGGCCGACGCTCGGGATCGCCGTCCTGTTCCGCGTCCTGCAGGCGTTCGGCCTGTTCGACCTTCCCTACATCCTCACCGGCGGCGGTCCGGGAACCTCGACGCAGTCGCTGGCGATGCTCGGCTACAACACGATGTTCACCGACATCAACTTCGGCCCCGGCGCGGCCGTCGCGGTGAGCACGGCCGTCATCGTGCTCGTCATGAGCCTCGTGTTCCTCCGCGCCTTCAAGCAGCAGGTCGGGAAGGAGACGATCAGTGCGTAACCGTGCCCGTCGCGGCTGGAGGCGCTGGATCAACGGGCCGTACATCGGCGCGGTGCTGATCGCGCTGTTCATCCTGCTCCCGATGTACTGGATGCTGGCGTCGAGCTTCAAGTCCCAGGGCAACGTCGGGACGTACCCACCGCAGTACTTCCCCGTCCCGATCAGCACCTCCAGCTACCATGCGGCGTTCGCCGACGGATTCGGCGGCTTCGTGGTGAACTCGCTCGTCGTCGCATGCTGCTCGACGGCGCTCGTGCTCTTCCTTGGCGTCTTCGCGGGCTACGCGCTCGGGCGTCTCCCGATGCGCGGCAAGTACCCGATCATGGTGTCCCTGCTGATGATCTCCGTCTTCCCCGAGATCGCCGTCATCGCGCCCCTGTACCTCGTGATGCGCGACATCGGGTGGCTCAACAGCTACCAGGGCCTCATCTTCCCGTACACGGCGTTCAACCTGCCCTTCGCCGTGTGGATCCTCCGCAACTACTTCCTCGGGATCTCCATGTCGATGGAGGAGAGCGCCCGGATCGACGGCGCTGGACCGCTCCGCACGCTGGTGACCGTCGTGCTTCCCCAGGTGACGCCTGGGGTGTTCACCGCGGGCGTGTTCACGTTCACCGCGTGCTGGACCGAGTTCCTGATGGCCCTCTCGTTCGACTTCGGGAAGAAGACGATCCCCGTGGGGATCGCCTCCTTCGGCTCGCAGTTCACCGTGCCCTACGGCGCCTACTTCGCTGCGAGCGTCATCGCGGTCGTCCCGATCGCCATCATCGTGCTGGTTTTCCGCAAGGCCGTGGTCTCGGGCCTCACCTCGGGCGCCGTGAAAGGCTGATCGGTCCGCGTCTGGCTCGACGCGCCCGAATGGACATGAAGCGTGCGACGCGCTCGTCGCCGGATAGAACCTGTGGAGGAAGCGATGGCCCCTGCCCCTACACGCCCCTTGGCCGTGCCCGAGGGACGTACGACGGCCGGAGAGACGGCACCCTGGTGGCAGGGCGCCGTCCTCTACCAGGTCTACGTCCGCTCGTGGCGCGACGGCGACGGCGACGGCTACGGCGACATAAGAGGGGTGGTCGAAGGGCTCGACTATCTCGACTGGCTCGGCGTCGACGGCGTGTGGCTCTCGCCGACGATGCCGTCGCCCGACGACGACTGGGGCTACGACGTCTCGGACTATCTCGGCGTCCATCCCGAGCTCGGGACGCTCGACGACCTCGACCGGCTCGTCGCCGAGGCCGCGGCGAGGGGCATGCGCGTCCTCCTCGACCTCGTCCCGAACCACACGAGCTCGGCGCATCCCTGGTTCGTCGAGGCTCGATCGGCGCGCGACGCGCCGCATCGTGACTACTACGTCTGGGCCGACCCGGGCCCGGGAGGTGGACCGCCGAACAACTGGCTCGACGCGACCGGCGAGCCGGCGTGGACGTTCGACGCGGCGACAGGTCAGTACTACCTCCACAACTTCCTCGACTCCCAGCCCGACCTCAACTGGTGGGAGCCCGCGGTGCACGAGGAGTTCGAGCGGATCCTCCGCTTCTGGCTGGAACGCGGGGTGTCGGGGTTCCGCATCGACGTCGCCCACGGGCTGTACAAGGACGCCGAGCTGCGCGACAACCCTCCGGCGCCGCCCGGCGACCCGCTCCACCACGACCAGCTGCCCGTGTACAGCTCGCACCGGCCCGAGGTCCACGGCGTCTACCGTCGCTGGCGGAGGATCGCCGAGGAAAGGATTCCTCCTGCGCTGCTCCTCGGCGAGACGTGGGTCGGCACGATCGAGGAGCTCGCCCGGTACTACGGCGACGGCGACGAGCTGCAGCTCGCGTTCAACTTCCGCTTCGTCTTCGCCGAGCTCGACGCCGCCAGCCTCGGTGCCGTGGTCGACGAGACGCTCTCCAGGCTTCCTCCGGGCGCCTGCCCCGTCTGGACGGCGTCGAACCACGACATCTCGCGCTTTCCCTCGCGCTGGTGCGCGGGCGATCCTGCACGCACCCGGCTCGCGCTCACGGTCCTCCTGACCCTCCCGGGGACCGTGGTCCTCTACTACGGGGACGAGATCGGGATGACCGACGTCGACGTGCCGCCTGCGCTCCAGCGCGACCCCATGACGAGGGCGAACCGCGGCCACCGGCCGAACCGCGACCGCGCCCGCACCCCGATGCAGTGGGAGGCCGGGCCGAGCGGCGGCTTCAGCGCGCCGGGCGCCCGGCCGTGGCTGCCACTCGGCGAGGTCGAGACGCTGAACGTCGCCGTGCAGCGCGACGACCCGTCGTCGACGCTCTCGCTCACTCGCCGGCTGCTGGAGCTCCGCCGCCGGGGCCTCGCCCCGGGCGTCGCGCCCTTCCGGCGGCTGGCATCGGGCGCCGAGCAGCTCGTCTACCGTTGCGGCCTCCTCGTCGTCGCCGCCAACCTCTCCGACGAGCCGGCCGAGGTCGGCGGCCTCGCGGACGTCCTTGCCTGCTCGAGCGATCCCCGGCGGCTCCCCGGCGCTCCTGACCCGAGCGGGCCGGCCGGCCGGGCCGACCGGGGGGCAGAGACCGGTCGGCGGGCGGGCACCGGCCCGGCGGGCACCGCGACGCTGCTCCTCGCTCCCTGGGAAGCCGTTGTGACCAGCGAGGACGCGCCCGCTGCGGGCGGGTAGCCCCGTGCAGCAGGTACGCTCGGGACCAGAGCGTGGCAACCCGGGCCGGCCCGGGATTCCGGGGAGAGGGAGAGCTGATGGCTCCGATCACGATCGAGCAGGTCACGAAGGTCTACCCGAACGGCTTCGAGGCGATCCACGAGCTCGACCTCGACGTCGCCGACGGGGAGTTCATGGTGCTCGTCGGGCCGTCGGGCTGCGGGAAGACGACGGCGCTCAGGATGGTCGCGGGCCTCGAGGACATCACGAGCGGGACGCTGCGGATCGGCGACCGGATCGTGAACGACGTGTCCTCGAAGGACCGCGACATCGCGATGGTCTTCCAGAACTATGCGCTCTATCCCCACATGACCGTCGCCGAGAACATCGGTTTCGCCCTCAAGCTGCGCAAGATGCCGAAGGTCGAGATCAAGA
The DNA here is from genome assembly GCA_021823365.1 of Actinomycetes bacterium. Next base: position 3,980 of record JAKAOD010000082.1, read on the forward strand.
AGAAGGTCGAGGACGCCGCGGCGATCCTCGGGCTCACCGAGTGGCTCGACCGGAAGCCCGGGCAGCTCTCGGGAGGCCAGCGCCAGCGGGTCGCCATGGGGCGGGCGATCGTCCGTGAGCCGAGCGTCTTCCTCATGGACGAGCCGTTGTCGAACCTCGACGCCAAGCTGCGCGTCCAGATGCGCGCCGAGGTGGCGCGCATCCAGCGCCGGCTCAACGTCGCGACGCTCTACGTGACCCACGACCAGGTCGAGGCGATGACGATGGGCGACCGGGTCGCGGTGATGCGCGCCGGGCTGCTGCAGCAGTGCGAGAGGCCGCAGGTCCTCTACGACCACCCGGTCAACCTTTTCGTCGCCGGGTTCATGGGCTCGCCGGCGATGAACCTGTTCGATGCGACCCTTGGCGAGGGCGCGAGCATGGCGACCCTCGGCAGCCAGAGGATCGCCCTTCCCGGTTCGCTGCACGCGATCCGGCCGGCGCTCAAGTCCTACGCAAACCGGCCGGTCATCGTCGGCATCCGCCCCGAGGACCTGCCGGTCGCCGGCGACGAGTCGGCCGCGCTCGACGGCGCGACCCACTTCGAGGGCGACATCGAGCTCGTCGAGGCGCTCGGATCGGAGCTCCTCGTCCACTTCACGACCGACGCCCACCGGGTCGAGGCCGAGGGGGCGAAGGACGCCGACTCCGAGGGGTTGAGCGCCGGCTCCCTCACCAAGGGCGGTGAGGGCGTGGCGCGGGTCGAGCCGCGTGCGCAGCTCGTCGCGGGACACCGCGTCCGGTTCCAGGTCGACTCGGCGCGCCTCCACTTCTTCGACCCGGCGAGCGGCCAGTCGATCACGAGCTGAGCCTCGCGCTCGGCGTCGTCGCGCCGGGGCGCTAGTCGCTCGGCTCGGCGCTGGCGCCGGCCGAACGGTTCCATCGGCGCCACACGAGCCGGTGGAGCGGTACGACGCGGGGGATGTCGCGGAGCCCCGGAACGAACGGGAGGGCGAGCAGGAGGATCGTCGCCACGCCGGTGAGGTAGACGGCGATCAAGTCGACGCTCGACGAGCTGCGGATCCCGGGTACCTGGTACCAGAGGGTGTAGAGCCACAGCCACGGCTGGCCCGGGAAGCTGCCGGTCTCGTTCATGACCCCCCACTGGGTGCCGGTGAGGTGCTGCGCGGCTGCGAGCGAGGCGAAGTACTGGCCGTCCTCGAGGAAGAGCAGCGGCTTGGTGAAGTTCGTGCCGTAGAAGGGCTGCTTGGCGACGAGGTCGGCGTCGAGCGCGCCGCTACGCGCCATCGTGAGCTCGCCGTCGAGCAGCGCGGGCACCGGCCCGTCCGCCGCCGCGGGGAGCAGGGGCGTCCCGCCGGCGGCGAAGCGCACGTGGGGAAGCACCTGCTGGTAGGCGGCCAGCCAGGCCTGGCGCGTCGCCTTTGACGCCTGCTCGTAGCGGGACAGCGCGGGAGCGACCGCCGGGTCGGTCGGCGCGACGCGCGACAGCGGCCCGAGGACGAACGACTGCGCGGGGTCGATCGGCTGGAGCACGCCTGCCTCGCGCTGCCAGGACACCCCGATCCCCTGGACGTAACTGCTTCCGTTGTTGTACGGCGGGCCGTAGGTCGCCGTCTCGCTCGTCCCGGCGAGCTCGCTCGCGGCGGTGCCGAGGAAGTCGGCGGGAGCCGCCTTCGCCCAGCTGGCGAGGGTCACAGGCGGGAGGTCCGGCGACGAGAGCAGGCCGGCGAGCAGGAAGACGAGGACGAGGACCACCGCCGTCGCGGCCGTCGCCTCCTTGAGGATGTCGTAGCGGCGGGTCGGTCCGCGCCACGGCGCGGCGTCCGAGGCGCCGAGCGCCCGGCGCCGCTCTGCGCCACGCCCGCCGATCGCCGTGCGGCGAGCGGGCAGCGGGTGGGAGACCCCGCGAACGCGCACGAGCAGGATGTGCGCGCCGACGATCGCGACGAGCACCAGCGGGAGCAGCACGACGTGCCAGAGCAGCATCTGGCCGAAGTTCATGAGGTTGAAGAAGCCGCCGACGCCGGCGGCGTTCATCGCGTCCTTCCCGTTGGTCGATATCCACTGGGAGTCGAAGTTCTGCTGGGAGTTGTAGCCCGTGAAGCATTCGACGACCGATGCCATGAAGGCGACCACCCCGGTGATCCAGGTGAGCGCGCGCTTGCCGCGCCAGGCCGCCATCCAGAACTTGCCCCAGAGGTGGATCACCAGCAGGGCCATGAACAGCTCGACGCTCCAGAGGTGGAGGCTGTTGAAGAAGTGCCCGACCGCGTTCGTGTGCCACCAGTCCACGCCGCCGAGCGCGATCGCGAGGCCCGAGAGGATCGCCACGCCGAGCGCCGCGAGCGAGGCGACGCCGAAGACGTAGATCCACGACGCGACGTATGCGGGCTGGCGGTCCGGGAGGAGCTTCTCGGGGGGGAGAGCGCCGAGCGCCCTCCGCCGTATGCGTGCCGTCCACATCCTGGAGTCGGCGGACCGTGCCCTCGCCGGCGAGCCCGACCCGTCTCCCGGCGCCTCGGGGTCCGCGGCGCCGGTGACCCCGCCGGCCTCCCCGACCACGCCGGCCTCCCCGACCACGCCGGCCTCCCCGACCACGCCGGCCTCCCCGACCACGCCGGCCTCCGGCGGGTCGGCGATCTCCGCCCCGCCCCCGCCGGAGTGGGGGAAGGGGAGGAGGAGAGCGATCCCGAAGAGGACGACCATCGCCAGGACGAGGGCGAGGTTCGCCTCGGAGACCTGGAAGATCGACCAGTGCAGGTAGCGGCCCGGATGGTTGAGGTCGATCGCCGACGCAAGGAATGGTGCGGCCGAGGTCATCTCTCGCTCCCCTACGCTCCCGTCTGCTGTGTCGCTCCCGACAACGAAGCGCCGGAAACCGAGACTCGACCCTAACCCGGGATCGTCCCAGAGTCGAAGGTCCCAATGATCCGCCGGCGCCGCGCCCGGCTCGATTCGGGCCTGCCCGAGCATCAGCTCGGCGGCCCGCTCGGCGATCATCACCGTCGGCGCGTCGGTATGGCCGCGGATGATGCGAGGCATCACCGAGGCAGGCACGCAGCGATGCAGGGGATCGGACGGCGCGGTCGGCGCGAAGGCGGGCGCTCGTCTCGAGCAGCGACTGCTCGGCAGGTAGCCTCGCCGCGGTGCCAGTCCAGTTCGCGATCATCGGAGGCGGCCCGGCAGGCGTCGAGGCTGCCGCGACGGCGTCCCGGCTCGGGGCGGAGGTCACGCTCGTCGAGCGGGACGTCGTCGGCGGCGCGGCGAACCTGTGGGACTGCATTCCCTCCAAGGCGATGATCGCGACAGGTGGCGCGATCGGCGTGACGCGTCGCTCCGCCGCCCTCGGTCTGAAGGCCGAGCCCGCCGCCCCCGACCTCGAGGCGCTCCGGCGGCGTGTCGGCTCGATCTCCGAGCGCCTCGCCACCTCGACGACCCGCCAGCTCGAGAGCCAGGGGGTGCGACTCGTGCGCGGGAGCGCGAGGCTCGTCGGCCGGCACGCGATGGAGGTCGCGCCCGCCTCGCCGCCCGGCCCCGGGGACGCCGCAACGCCCTTCCTCGTCGAGTTCGACGCCGCGCTGCTCGCCACCGGCTCGAGCCCGCGGGTGCCCGACTGGGCGCAGATCGACGGCGAGCGCATCCTCGTGACGCGCCAGGCGTACCCGCCGGCGGCGATTCCCGAGCACCTGGTCGTGATCGGATCGGGCGTCACCGGCGTGGAGTTCGTCCACATGTTCCGTTCGCTCGGATCCCGAGTCACGCTGATCGTCTCCCGGCAGCAGGTGCTCCCGCAGAAGGATCCCGAGGTCGCCGCCGCGCTGGAGGCCGACTTCCTCGAGTCCGGCGTCGCCCTTGCGAAGGGGGCGCGGGCGAACGGGATCAAGCGCAACGGCGACGAGGTCACCGTCTCCTGCGAGGACGGCCGGGTGATCGCCGGCAGCCACGCCCTGCTGGCGATCGGATCGGTGCCCTGCTCGGCGGGGCTCGGTCTCGAGTCGGCGGGCGTCGAGACGAATCGCGGCGGCTACGTGCCGGTGAACCACCACTGCCAGTCGAACGTCCCCCACATCTACGCCGCAGGCGACCTCTCCGGACGTCTGCAGCTGGCCTCCGTCGGGGCGATGCAGGGACGCAAGGTCGCCGAGCACGCGATGGGGCTCCACACCCGGGAGCACCGGCATCTCGACTACGACAAGGCCGCATCGGCGATCTTCACCGAGCCCGAGATCGCCGACGTCGGGCTCGCCGAGGCGGAGGCGTTCGCCCTCGGCCGGAAGATCCGGGTCACCAAGGTGCCGTTTGCCGTGAACGCAAAGGCGGTGATCGACGCCGACCCGCGTGGGTTCGTCAAGCTCATATCCGACCCGGCCACCGGTATCGTCCTCGGCGGCTCGATCGTGGGCTCGAGAGCCGCCGAGCTCGTAAGCGTGATCGCCATCGCGGTGACGGCCCGACTGCGGGTGCAGGACCTCGCCGAGGCGCTCTTCGTGCATCCGGCCCTGGCGGAGGCCGTCTCGGCCGCGGCCGAGTAGCCCGGGGTCGCCCGTCGCGGCGGGGCGCGCCGGGCGCCGTCGCCGCAGGCCGTCTCAGCCGGCGCGCACCGGGATCCTGAGCCTCCCGCGGCCGGCGCCGGCGCCTGCCGGGCGCACGACCTCGCCGAGGAGGTGGTGCGGTCCGGCACCGGTGACGGCGACGTCGACGAGCTCACCCGTCGCCGTTCGCGACGGCGCGAAGTGGACGAGCTTGCCCTGCCGGGTCCTCCCGCTCATCATGGCGGGGTCCTTCCTGGACGGGCCGTCGACGAGGACCTCCTCGACGCGTCCCGCTCGCGCCCTGTGCCTCGCGAGCGCCGATCGCTCGACGACGGCCGCCAGCCTCGAGAAGCGCTCGGCCACGACCGCCTTCGGCACGAAGTCGTCGACCATCGACGCGGCGCGTGTCCCGGGTCGGGGCGAGAACTCGAAGGTGTAGGCGCTGTCGTAACCGGCCTCCGCCACGACCTCGAGCGTCTGCTCGAAGTCCTCCTCGGTCTCGCCGGGAAAGCCCACGATCACGTCCGTCGTGACGGCCAGGTCGTCGATCGCGCGCCGGGCCGAAGCCAGTCGCTCGAGGTAGCGAGCCGCGGTGTAGCCGCGGCGCATCACCTTGAGGATCCTGTCGCTCCCCGACTGGAGCGGCAGGTGGAGCTGCTCGCACACGGCAGGGGTCTCGGCCATGGCTGCGATCGTCTCGGGCCGGAGGTCCTTCGGGTGCGGGCTCGTGAACCGGATCCTCCGGATCCCCTCGATCGCCCCGACCGAGCGGAGCAGGTCGGCGAAGAGCGGCCGGCGCTTCGTGAGGTCTCGGCCGTAGGAGTTGACGTTCTGGCCGAGCAGCGTGACCTCGACGGTGCCGGTGGCGGCCAGCCGTTCGACCTCGGCGAGGAGCTCGCTCGGGGGCCGGCTCTGCTCGGGCCCCCTCACCGCGGGCACGGTGCAGAACGCGCAGGAGTTGTCGCACCCGACCTGGATGGTCACCCAGGCGGAGTGGGGAAGGTCGTCGCGCACGGTGAACGCCGCGGCGAACGCGTCGCAGTCGCTCAGCGGCGCGTCGAGCACCTCGACGACCGGGTGCCCGGCCGACGCCGCCTCCTCGAGCAGGCTCACGGCGCGCCCGACGTTGTGGGTGCCGAGCACGACGTCAACGTGCGGCGCGCGCCGCAGGAGCAGCTCGCCCTCCCGCTGGGCGAGGCACCCGCCGACGGCGATCTGCAGATCGGCTCGCCGCTCTCGG
>JAKAOD010000083.1 GCA_021823365.1 Actinomycetes bacterium
CGATCTCGACACCCGACGGCTGCTCGCCGCGATGCGCCGTCTCGGCGTCGTGCCCGCGACCGTCGACGAGGACCGGCTCGTGAAGGATCTCGACCGGCTCACGGCCTCCTCGATCGAGGTGGCGGTGGGCGACCTGCGCCTCGCCCCGCTCGTCGCCGACCTGATGGGCGTGAGCAGGCGCCATCGTCTCGCCTTCCCGAGAGACCTTGCGCTCCTGGTCAAGACGGTCGTGATGTGCGAGGGCCTCGCCGCCCAGCTCGACCCGGCCTTCGCGCTTCCCGAGGTGCTGGTCGCCTTCGCCGCGACCGGCCTTTCCGGCACGGGGAAAGGACGGCCTGAGTGCCCGGAGCGGGGCTCGAACCCGCACGTCCTCTCGGACAGCGGCTTTTGAGGCCGCCGCGTCTGCCATTCCGCCATCCGGGCGCCGGTGGCCACGCACGCCGGCCGCCGCTGCACGTTACCGCCAGGGCTGCCGGGCCGTTAGCGTCGCTGCCGTGAGGCTGCTCGCTGCGGGGCTGCTTCGTCTCGAGCTCCAGCTCACAAGGACCGTCGCGTCCGCTGCCGGCGAGCACGGGCGCCGACCGGTCGTGCTCGTGCGCCTCGAGACGGACGCAGGGCCGGGCTGGGGCGAGTGCGCCGCGCTCGCCGCGCCGAGCTACACCGAGGAGCATGCCGACGGGGCGGAGCAGGTCCTCGCCCAGCACCTCCTGCCCCTCCTGCTCGAACAGGGCGCGCCCGACGAGGGCGTGGAGTCGGCGCTCGACCGCCTGGAGGTCGTGAGGGGCCACCGCATGGCGAAGGCGGCCGTCGAGATGGCGCTGCTCGACGCCGAGCTGCGCGCCTCGGGCCGCTCGCTCGGCGCGCGCCTCGGCGCGACGAGTGCCCGTGTCCCCGCGGGAGCGACGGTCGGGATCGGTCGACCCGCTGCCGTCCTCGCCGAGGTCGCCGCGGCGGTCGGGGAAGGGATCCGGCACGTGAAATGCAAGATCGCTCCGGGCGCCGACCTGGCGCTGGTCGAGCCGGTGCGCGAGACCTACCCGGACCTCGACCTCTCCGTCGACGCCAACGGCGCGTACCGTCTCGGGAGGCGGGAGGACCTCGAGAGCCTCCGCGCGCTCGACAGGCTCGGGCTCACCGCCCTCGAGCAGCCGCTCGCCCCGGACGACCTCGTCGGCCACGGCGAGCTCTCCCGGCTCATCGAGACGCCGGTGCTGCTCGACGAGTCGGTCCCCAGCCTGGGCGCGCTCGAGGCGGCGATCGCCCTCGGCGCCTGCGACGGCGTGAGCCTCAAGCCGGCGCGGCTCGGCGGGGTGCTCGCCGCCCGGAGCGCCGAGCGCCGCTGCGCAGCCGCCCGGCTCCACTGCAGCCCGGGAGGGATGTTCGAGACCGGGCTCGCCCGGGCGGCGTCGCTCGCCGTCGCCGCGCTGCCCGGGGTCGACCTTCCCGGCGACCTCGGACCGAGCGACCGCTACTTCTCCCCGGACCTCACCGAGCCGATCCGGCTGGTCGACGGCGAGCTCGCGGTGCCGACCTCGCCCGGGATCGGCGCCGAGCCGCTGGAGGACGTGCTGGAGGCGGCCACCGTTCGCTCGAGGACGATCCGGGCGTGAGCGCCGCCGCCCGGCCGACCGGGCGGCGGCGCGACGCGCCCACCAGCCGCCGGCACCCCCCGGGGGCGCAGGCATGCTGCGCCCTGGTCGAGCACCTCTACACTTGGCCCCGTGCGCATCCGAGCCGAATCGGGCCGCCAGCGCGTCGAGCGGCGGCTGTTCGACGTGCACGCCCGGCTCGAGCGCGCCCGTGCGGAGCTGGCGCTCGCCGACGAGCAGCTCGCCGCCCTCGACGAGTCGGCCGAGGAGGCGAAGATCCGCATGCTCGTCGCCGAGACGCCGCTCGCCGAGCGGGAGTGGCACGAGGCGCGCCGCCACGCCGACGTGATGGCGCGCAGCCGGGACGCGGCGCGGACCGCCGTGGCGGAGCTGGAGCGCGCCCAGGACGAGCTGTTGTCCCAGCTCATCGTCTGACCGACCGAGGAGGAAGCGTGGGGCGCACCGTCGTCATCGCCGAGGACGAGGCGATCGTCCGCCTCGATTTGCGCGAGACGCTCGAAGAGGAGGGCTACGAGGTCGTCGGGGAGACCGGGCGGGGCGACGAGGCCGTCGAGCTCGTGCGCGCCCACCGCCCCGACCTCGTCATCCTCGACATCAAGATGCCGGGGATGGACGGGCTCCAGGCGGCGCACGAGATCAACCGCGAGCGGCGCAGCGCCGTGCTCATCCTCACGGCGTTCAGCCAGCGTGACCTGATCGAGCAGGCACGCGACGCAGGCGCCCTCGCCTACCTCGTGAAGCCCTTCCAGAAGGAGGAGCTGCTCCCGGCGATCGAGGTCGCGCTCGGCCGCTATGCCGAGATGCAGGCGCTCGAAGCCGAGAACGCCGCCCTCTCCGACGACAAGCGCGGTCTCGAGCACCAGCTCGAGACCCGGCGATGGGTCGATCGCGCCAAGGGCAAGCTCATGGACGACCACGGCATGACCGAGGCGAAGGCGTTCGCCTTCATCCAGCAGACGGCGATGAACAGCAGGACGACGATGCGCGAGGTCGCTGCCGACGTCGTCGAGGGGCGGACCGCACCGTAGGTCGCGGGTGCCGCACGGGCGCCCCTCGGGCGCCGCACGGCCGCTTGGCGCGGCGCCCGGCAGGTTCGCCTGACCTGCGCCGGGGCCTTTCCGGCGCCGGACGGCTTACGATCGCAACGGTGGCGACGTACTTCCTCCTCGACGGGCATTCGCTCGCCTTCCGTGCCTGGTTCGCGTTGCAGGACGCCGGCATGGCGACGTCCTCGGGACAGCAGACCCAGGCGGTCTACGGCTTCGTCTCGATGGTCACGAAGCTGCTCGCAGACTTTCACCCAGACGGGATGGCGGTCGCCTTCGACCGGCGCGAGCCGACCTTCCGTGACGAGATCGCCGCCGACTACAAGGCTGGCCGACCGCCGACTCCCGAGCCCCTGGTCGCCCAGGTCGAGCTGATCCGCGAGCTCGTCGAGGCGCTCGGGATCCCCTGCCTCGACGCGGTCGGCTTCGAGGCCGACGACGTCATCGCGACGGTCGCCACCCGGCTCTCGGGCGGAGGCGACGACGTCATCGTCGTGACCGGCGACCGTGACTCGTTCCAGCTCGTCGAGGACCCGCACGTCAAGGTCCTCTACAACCGTCGCGGGGTCAGCGACTACGTGCTGTACGACGAGGCCGGGATAGAGGAGCGCACCGGCGTCCCTCCGCCGAGCTACCCCCTGCTCGCCGCCCTGCGAGGCGACCCTTCGGACAACCTGCCGGGAGTGCCCGGGGTCGGCGAGAAGACCGCCGCCAAGCTCGTCGAGACCTACGGCGACCTCGACGCCCTCTACGCGCATCTCGCGGAGCTCTCCCCGAAGCTGCGCGAGTCGCTCGCCTCGCACGAGGGCCAGGTCCGCCTCAACCTCCGGCTGATCCCGCTCGTGCGCGACGTGCCGCTCGGGCTCGACGCCGACCCGAGGGCGGCGATGGTCGTCGGCGGCGCGACGGACCGCGACGGCCTCGAGCGGCTCTTCGCCTTCCTCGAGATGCGCACGCCGAAGGAGCGGCTCTTCGACGTCCTCGATCGCTACGGACCGGCCGGTGGCGCGACGGCCGGCGGGGCGCCTGCGACGCTCGGCGCCCGCGAAGTCGTCGTGCTCGACGAGCCGAGGGAGGCGGCGCGCTTCCTCGCCGAGCTCGGCGCATCCGGCGCCGACGTCATTTGCGAGCCGCAGTGGTCCGGCCAGCCGGGTCGCTCAGCGCTGGAGTGGCTCGCCCTCGCCGCCCGGCATGGCGCGAGCGCCGCGCTTCTCTCGGGCCCGGTGGTCGCCGAGCCGGAGGTCGTCGCCGCGCTCGTCCCCCTCGTCGGGGGTCGCGCGCCGCGCACGAGCGGGCATCGGGTGAAGGAGCTGATGCGGGCGCTCCTGCCCGACGGCGTCGACGTCCGGTCGCTCGACCTCGACACCGGCGTCGCCGCCTATCTCGTCGACTCCACCGTCGGCCAGCCGGACCTCGCCGAGCTCGCCGGGCGCTTCCACGTCCCTCTCGCCGGCGAGCCGCCGGCCGACGGTCGTCTCCCGCTCGGCCCGGGCACCGGCGACGAGGTGCCGCCCGCGGCCGCGGCCGGCCGGCGCCTCGCCGCCCTCGCCGCCCTCGCCGACCTCGTCGGGACCGAGCTGGACCGCGTCGGCGCGCGCCGGCTCTACGAGGAGGTCGAGCGGCCCCTCGTACGGGTCCTCGCGAGGATGGAGGTCGCCGGCATCGGCGTCGACGTCGAGCGCCTGCGCACCATCAACGCCGAGCTCACCGCAGAGGCCAGGGAGCTCGAGGCCGGGGTCCAGCGCATCGCCGGCGAGAAGTTCAACGTCAACTCGACCCAGCAGCTCCGTCACGTCCTCTACGAGCGGCTGCGCCTCAGCCCGGGGCGGCGGACGAAGACCGGGTACTCGACGGACGCGGCGACGCTCGAGAAGCTGCGCGAGAGCGACGGCACGGGCATCGTCGACGCGCTCCTGCGCTATCGCGAGGTGGAGAAGCTGCGCTCGACCTACGGCGAGGGCCTCCTCGCCGAGGTCGCACCTGACGGGCGGATCCACGCCTCGTTCAACCAGACGGTCGCCCGCACCGGCCGCCTCTCGTCCGACCAGCCGAACCTCCACAACATCCCCGTGCGCACCGACTCCGGCCGCCGGTTCAGGGAGGCGTTCGTCCCGGCGCCGGGGTGCGGGCTGCTCGTCGCCGACTACAACCAGATCGAGCTGCGGGTGATCGCGCACCTCTCGGGCGACACTGGGCTCGTCGAGGCGTTCCGAGCCGGGCGCGACATCCACACGGCGACGGCGACGCGCGTCTTCGGCGTCGAGCCGTCGCAGGTCACGGTCGCGCAGCGCTCGAAGGCGAAGATGATCTCCTACGGGCTCGCCTACGGCATGGAGGCCTACGGCCTCTCGCGGCGGCTCGGCGTGCCGGTCGAGGAGGCGACGGCGATCCTCGAGCAGTACTTCGCCGCCTTCCCTGCCGTCCGCGCCTACATGGACGCGACGGTCGCCGAGGCGAAGCGGCGCGGCTACACCGAGACGCTCACCGGGCGGCGCCGCTACCTGCCCGAGCTGGCGTCGGACAACTTCAGGGTGCGCCAGGCGGCCGAGCGGCAGGCGATGAACTCGGGGATCCAGGGGCTCGCGGCAGACCTGTTCAAGAAGGCGCTCGTCCGCCTCGACGCCGCGCTCGAGGAGGCGGGGCTCGAGGCGCGCATCGTGCTCCAGGTGCACGACGAGGTGCTCGTCGAGGCCCCTGAGGCCGAGCAGGAGCGGGTGGGGGAGCTCACGCTCGAGGCGATGCGCGATGCGCTGCCGCTCGACGTGCCGCTCGAGGTCCATTGCGCGTGGGGCCCGAGCTGGGCTGACGCAAAGCAGGCCTGATCCTGCGGTGTAGCATGCTTCGTCCGTTTCCGTGGCCGCCGGTGGCGAGGGGCGCTGCGCCCGAAGCCGCAGGCGGGCGTATGAGCCCGAGGCGATCCCCAGCACATGCCCGACGAAGCAACGACAACCGATCCCGGCCCGACTGGCGCGCCAGTCCAGCCGACCATGCCTCCCGCTGCGACGGCGGCCGGTGCGCCTGCGGCGACGACGGCGAGGGAGGCGGGAGCGCGCAACGACCAGATGGGCACGTTTGACGCCGAAGGCGTCTACACGCCGAGGACCGTCGTCGAGGACGACCTCGGCTCGCTGTCCTTCGACGACGCCGTCAACCAGACGATCGTCGAGTTCGAGGACGGCGACATCGTCAAGGGCACAGTCGTCAAGGTCGACAAGGACGAGGTCCTGCTCGACATCGGCTTCAAGTCCGAGGGCGTGATCCCCTCCCGGGAGCTCTCGATCCGCCACGACGTCGACGCCCACGAGGTCGTCTCCGTCGGAGACGAGGTCGAGGCGCTCGTGCTCCAGAAGGAGGACAAGGAGGGCCGCCTCGTCCTGTCGAAGAAGCGCGCTCAGTACGAGCGGGCGTGGGGCGAGATCGAGCGGGTCAAAGAAGGCAACGGCGTCGTGCGCGGACCCGTGATCGAGGTCGTGAAGGGCGGGCTGATCCTCGACATCGGCCTGCGCGGCTTCCTCCCTGCCTCGCTCGTGGAGCTGCGCCGGGTGCGCGACCTCCAGCCCTACGTCGGGCGCGAGCTCGAGGCGAAGATCATCGAGCTCGACAAGAACCGCAACAACGTCGTCCTCTCCCGCCGCGCCTGGCTCGAGGAGACCCAGAAGGAGCAGCGGGGCGAGTTCCTCGTGAACCTGAAGCCGGGGGAGGTCCGAAAGGGCATCGTCTCCTCGGTCGTGAACTTCGGCGCCTTCGTCGACCTCGGCGGCATGGACGGCCTCGTCCACGTCTCGGAGCTCTCCTGGAAGCACGTCGACCACCCCTCCTCGGTCGTCGCCGTCGGCGACGAGGTGACCGTCCAGGTCCTCGACGTCGACCTCGACAAGGAGCGCATCAGCCTGTCGCTGAAGGCGACGCAGTTCGACCCGTGGCAGGAGTTCGCCAGCGCCCACCGGGTCGGCGAGCTGGTCTACGGGCGCATCACCAAGCTCGTGCCCTTCGGGGCCTTCGTCCAGGTCGGCGATGGGATCGAAGGGCTCGTCCACATCTCGGAGATGGCCGCCCACCATGTCGACATGCCGGAGCAGGTCGTCTCGCCCGGCGAGGAGCTGTGGGTGAAGATCATCGACATCGACCTCCAGCGCCGGCGCATCAGCCTGTCGATCAAGCAGGCGGCCGAGGGCGGCGAGGTCGCCGAGGAGTACCGCGAGGCGTTCGGCGAGCACGCCTACGACGCCGAGGGCAACTACATCGGCGGCTACGACTACGCCGCGTCGGAGTTCACCCCCGAGACAGAGGCCCAGGCGGCGTGGGCCGACTACGTGCCCGAGACGTCCGACGCGCCGGTCGCCACAGGGCCCGCCGAGGAGGACGGGGCTGCCGGGGCGGCGCCGGGCGAGGAGCCCACGGCCGGAAGCACGGGCGAGTCCTGAGCTGATCGTGGTCGCCTGCACTGGGGGGATCGGTGCAGGCAAGTCGACGGTGGCCGCGCTGCTGGCCGAGCGGGGTGCCGTGGTGGTCGACGCCGACGCCCTTGCCCGTGCCGCCCTCGACCCGGGCACGCCCGCCTACGAGGCGGTCGTCGCGCGGTTCGGCGCGTCCGTGCTCGCGCCGCCGGCCGGAGCCGGCGGCCCGGAGCCGGCACCGATCGACCGCCGTCGGCTCGCCGGGATCGTCTTCGCCGAACCCGACGCGCTCGCCGCCCTCGAGGCGATCGTCCACCCGATCGTGCGCCGCGAGACCGAGGCCGTGCTCGCGGCCCACGCGGGGAACGAGGACGTCGTCGTGCTCGACCTCCCTTTGCTGTCGGCGCGCGACGGCGCGCCGCCCTACGACCTCGACGGCGTGCTCGTCGTCGACGCCCCCGAGGACGTCGCCCTCGAGCGCCTCGTGTCCTCCCGCGGGATGGACCCCGACGACGCTCGGGCGCGCATCGCGGTCCAGCCGGACCGGCTCGCCTGCATCCGCCAGGCGGACTTCGTCGTCATGAACCTCGGCACCCGGGCCGAGCTCGAGGAGATGGTCGGTCGCGCCTGGCAGTGGATCGAAGGGCTGCGGCGGAGGAGCCGCTGAACGCCGGAGGCGAGCGCGCACCCCCTCGGTACCATGGCGGCGTGCCCCCGTTCCGTGTCGTGTCGGAGTTCCAGCCGGCCGGCGACCAGCCCGAGGCGATCGCCGGGCTGTGCGCCGGGCTGGACCGCGGCGACCGCTATCAGACGCTGCTCGGGATCACCGGGTCGGGCAAGAGCGCGACGATCGCCTGGACGATCGCCCACGCCCAGCGGCCGTCGCTGATCCTCGCGCCGAACAAGTCGCTCGCGGCGCAGCTCGCAGGCGAGTTCCGCGAGTTCTTCCCCGACAACCGCGTCGAGTACTTCGTCTCGTACTACGACTACTACCAGCCCGAGGCCTACGTCCCCTCGACCGACACCTACATCGAGAAGGACTCGTCGATCAACGACGAGATCGACCGCCTCCGCCACTCGACGACGGCGAGCCTGCTCACCCGGCGCGACGTCATCGTCGTCGCCTCCGTGTCCTGCATCTACGGCCTCGGCTCGCCCGAGGAGTACAAGGACCGGATCCTCGTGCTCAAGACCGGCGAGACCTACGACCAGCGAGGCATGCTCCGCCGGCTCGTCGACCTCCAGTACGAGCGCAACGACGCCAATCTCGTCCGGGGACGGTTCCGGGTCCGGGGCGACACCGTCGAGGTCCACCCCGCCTACGAGGAGACGGCGGTCCGGATCGAGCTCTTCGGCGACGAGGTCGAGCGCATCACGCGCTTCGACGCGCTGACGGGCGAGCTGCTCGGCGAGCTCGAGGAGCTGGCCGTCTTCCCGGCGACGCACTACGTCGCCGGCGACGAGAGCATGCGCCGGGCGATCGCCTCGATCGAGGTCGAGCTCGGCGAGCGCCTGCGCGAGCTCGAGGGCCAGGGCAAGCTCCTCGAGGCGCAGCGGCTGCGCATGCGCACCGAGCACGACCTCGAGATGCTCGCCGAGGTGGGCCATTGCAGCGGGATCGAGAACTACTCACGCCACCTCGACGGTCGCGCGCCGGGCGAGGCACCCTACACGCTGCTCGACTACTTCCCCGACGACTGGCTGCTCGTCATCGACGAGAGCCACAACTCGGTGCCGCAGCTCCACGGCCAGTACGCCGGCGACCGCTCCCGCAAGGAGGTCCTCGTCGAGCACGGCTTCCGGCTCCCTTCCGCCCTCGACAACCGCCCGCTGCGCTTCGAAGAGCTCAGCGCTCGCGTCAACCAGTGCATCTTCATGTCGGCGACGCCGTCGCCCTACGAGCTCTCGGTGTCGAGCGAGGTGGTCGAGCAGATCATCCGCCCGACCGGGCTGGTCGACCCCGAGGTCGTGGTGAAGCCCACCAAGCGCCAGATCGACGACCTCATCGCCGAGATCGAGGCCGTCGTCGCCAGGCAGGAGCGGGTGCTCGTCACGACCCTCACGAAGAAGATGGCCGAGGACCTCACCGACTACCTGCTCGAGTCGGGCCTGAAGGTCCGCTACCTCCACTCCAACGTCGAGACGATCGAGCGCATCGAGATCGTCCGCGACCTCCGGCTCGGCGAGTTCGACGTGCTCGTCGGGATCAACCTCCTCAGGGAGGGACTCGACCTGCCGGAGGTGTCGCTCGTCGCCATTCTCGACGCAGACAAGGAGGGCTTCCTCCGCTCGACGACGGCGCTCATCCAGACGATGGGGCGCGCCGCGCGCAACTCCGCCGGCCGCGTCGTCCTCTACGCCGACACGATCACCGACTCGATGCGCGAGGCGATGGCGATCACCGAGCGCCGGCGGGAGGTGCAGCGCGCCTACAACGCGGCGCACGGCATCGACCCCCAGACGATCCGGCGCGCCGTCACCGACCTCGTCGCGCAGTTCCGCGCCGCCGCGGGGACTCTCGATGCGCTCGAACCCGAGGGCGGCACGCTGCAGATCGGAA
>JAKAOD010000084.1 GCA_021823365.1 Actinomycetes bacterium
GTGATCCGCGGCGGGGAGCGGGAGCCGGCAGCGGCCCCCGCGAGGAACTGACAGGAGACCGATGGTGGCCCACGATGGACGAGGGGGGTGCGGGGACTACGCATCGTACGTGGACTGCGCGGAGGCGGTCCGCCAGCTCTACGTGTACCTCGACGGGGAGCTGACCGACGACCGGCGCCTGGAGATCGCGGCACACCTGGACGAGTGCGGTCCGTGCGCCGACGCGGCAGGGTTCGAGGCGGAGCTGCGGGCCGTCATCTCGAGCCGTTGCAAGGACCGTGTGCCGGACTCGCTGATCGCGCGAGTCGCCTCGGCGATCGCCGCGGAGGAGGCGTGCCGGGGGTCGGGACCCGCCCCGTCGTCGGCGCCGGCATGAGCGCCCCACTCCCCGAGCCTGTGGACGCCGATCGCGACGGGGGCCGGGACTTCGGCCCCCGGGGTCCCGGGCTCGTCGACTGGCGCGTGGCGGAACGGGTCGCGGCCTGGGCGATCGCCCGGCGCTCCCCGGGTGTCCGGTATGACGCGGACGAGCTCTCGAGGTCGTTCGCCGCCGCGACCGCCAAGGCCGAGGAGCTCGTCGCCGCCTCGACCGGCTGGCACGCGCCCACGCCGGCCCGATCGGTCGTCACGGATCGCCTGGGCTGGGCGCGGGCGAACGTCGCCTCCTTCCAGCGGCTGCTCACGCCTGCGCTCGCGAAGTTCGAACGTCGGCGGGAGGAGCGGCGGGAGGAGCGACGACGCTCGGCTGCACGGCCCGCCTGGCTCGTCGACCTCCCCGAGCCCATCGCCGCCAGGGTCGCCGGAGCGGGCCGCTCGGCGAGCGGGGCGCAGCTCGGCGCGGTGCTCGCCTGGATGTCGACCCGGGTCCTCGGGCAGTACGACCTGCTGCTCACCGAGGAGATGTCCGACGACCAGGACCTCTTGTACTACGTCGGGCCCAACGTCGTGGACCTCGAGCAGCGCCACGGGTTCGCCCCCGAGGAGTTCCGGCTGTGGCTGGCGCTCCACGAGGTCACCCACCGCTGCCAGTTCACGGCCGTTCCGTGGCTCCGCGGCTACTTCCTCTCGCTCGTGGACAGGGCGATCGAGCCGTTCCAGGCGGACCCGGGACGCCTGGCCGAGATGGTCCGACGCACGGCAGAGCAGCTCCGGTCGCGCAAGAGCCCGTTCGACGACGCGGGTGTTCTCGGCATCGTGGCGAGCGAGTCGCAGCTCGAGGCGATCCGGAGCCTCCAGGCGATGATGAGCCTCCTCGAGGGGCACGGCGACGTGACGATGGACCGGGCGGGCGCTGCAGAGGTGCCCGGAGCCGCCCGCTTCAGCCAGGTGCTGCGCGAGCGCAGGCAGTCCGTGAAGGGGCCGGCGAAGGTGTTGCAGCAGGTGCTCGGGCTCGAGGCCAAGCTGCGGCAGTACCAGCAGGGAGAGGAGTTCATCAGGGCTGCCGAGGCGCGCGGCGGACGGGACCTCTTCGACCGGGTCTGGCGCGGACCCGAATGGCTTCCGACGCTCGCAGAGATCCGCGAGCCGGAGCTGTGGATCTCTCGCGTGGAGGCGACGCGGGACGGCGGGTGACGGATCCCGCGGTCCCCCGGGCGATCGCAGGCGACGGCCTCGCGGGGAGCCTCCTTCCTCGCTGCAACTTCCCGCCCGCCGGCTCGCCTCTCACCTGTGCCGTCTCGGGCGGACCCGATTCTCTCGCCCTGCTCGTCCTCTCGACGCTCGCCGGCTGCCGTGTGACCGTGGTCCATGTGGACCACGGGCTGCGCGTGGGCTCGGCCGGCGAGGCCGATCTCGTCGCAGCGGCCTCAGCGTCGTTCGGCGCGTCGTTCCGAGGCGTACGCGTCCAGGTCACGCCGGGCCCGAACCTCGAGGCCCGGGCGCGAGCGGCTCGCTTCGCATCGCTGCCTTCTGGGGTCGCCACCGGCCACACGATGGACGACCAGGCCGAGACCGTCCTGTGCAACCTGCTGCGCGGTGCGGGCCCCGACGGCCTCGCGGGGATGAGGCCGGGCCACGAGCACCCGCTGCTCGCGCTGAGGAGATCCGAGACGCGTGCGGTGTGCGAGGAGGCGGGCCTTCGCTGGGTCGAAGATCCCACCAACGACGATCCGCGCCACCTGAGAAACCGCGTCCGCCACGAGCTGCTGCCGTTGTGCGCCGGGCTCGCGGGGAGAGATCCCGTCCCGCTCCTCGCACGCCTTGCACAGCTCGCCGCACTGGACTCCGGTTTCCTCGCCGACCTCGCTGCGGAGATCGTGCCCGACCCCACGGTCGCCCGGGACGTGGCCTTGGCGCCCGAGCCCCTCGCAGGCCGTGCGATCAGGCGCTGGCTGCGCGAGCTCGGGGCCACTCCCGGCTCGGGGGGGAGGCCTTCGGCCGTTCCCGGCCCGGACCGCCAGCCGCCCTCGCTCGCCGACGTCCGGCGCGTCCTGGCGGTGGCAGCCGGGGGGGCGGTGGGCACCGAGCTCGCGGGCGGATGGCGCGTCCGGCGGTCGAGGGGCCGGCTGGTCGCGACGCCGCCAGCCGTGCCAGCCGTGCCAGCCGTGCCAGCCGTGCCAGCCGTGCCAGCCGTGCCAGCGTGCGACGCGCCTGACGAGGAGCCGGGGGAGGCCGGCGTGCGCGACGTCGAGCACTAAGGTGCCGCCGATGACGACGGGCGACACGGGGGGTACCGGCGCGGGGAGGGAGGCGGGGGACGTCCCCGTCTGGGCGCGTCCCGCCGTCGGCCGGATCCTCGTGACTGCCGAGGAGATCGCCGCCAAGGTCTCCGAGCTCGGCAAGCGGATCACCGAGGACTTCGAGGACGACCCGCCCCTGCTCGTGGGGGTGCTGAAGGGCGCGATGCTCTTCATGAGCGACCTGTGCCGGGCGATCGAGCTGCCGGTGGAGGTCGACTTCATGGCGGTCTCCTCGTACGGGAACGCCACTCAGTCTTCGGGCGTCGTGCGCATCGTGAAGGACCTGGACGCCGAGCTGACCGGCCGGCGCGTGCTCGTCGTCGAGGACATCATCGACAGCGGTCTCACGCTGAACTACCTGAACCGCTACCTCCGCGCCAGGCATCCTGCGTCGGTCGACGTGTGCGCCCTGCTCGTGAAGGAGGGCGAGCAACGGGTGGACCTCGACCTCCGCTACGTCGGCTTCACCATCCCCTCGGAGTTCGTCGTCGGTTACGGGCTCGACGCCGCCGAGCGGTACCGGAACCTGTCGGGGGTGCACGCCTTCCGGATCGGTTCGGAGGGGACGGGTTGACCGGGCAGCCGGTAGGCGAGCAGGGCGCACGCCCTCGAACGCCCGTACATGCGGCGGGTGGCGCCGGATGAGCGTCGACACCGAACGGGTCATGGCCGCCGTCCGCGAGCTCTTGGCCGGGATCGGCGAGGACCCCGATCGCGAGGGCCTGCGTGAGACGCCTCGCCGTGTCGCCTCGATGTTCGAGGAGCTGTCCGGCGGGATCGACGAGGACCCGGGCCACCACCTGACGGTGACGTTCGCAGCGGAGCACGACGAGATGGTGATGGTGCGCGACATCCGCTTCGCGTCGTTCTGCGAGCACCACCTGGTGCCGTTCATCGGACGGGCCCACGTCGCCTACATCCCGGCCGAGGACGGCCGCATCACGGGGCTGTCCAAGCTCGCCCGCCTGGTCGACGGCTACGCGCGGCGGCTGCAGGTCCAAGAGCGCATGACCACGCAGATCGCGGAGGCGATCGAGAAGGCGCTGGCGCCCCGGGGAGTGCTCGTCGTGGTCGAGGCCGAGCACCTCTGCATGTCGATGCGCGGGGTGAAGAAGCCCGGCGCGCTGACCGTCACCTCGTCGGTTCGCGGGCTCTTCCGCCGCGACGCCGCGACCCGCGCCGAGGCGATGCAGTTCATCCGCGGAGGCTGACCGCCGCGACGGCGGGGCCGGGAGAGGGCCGGTTGGCCTACGCTACGGCTCCGATGGCAAAGGTGACGGACCGCCCTCTCGTGATGGGGATCCTCAACGTCACCCCCGATTCCTTCTCCGACGGCGGCCGGTTCCTGCGGCATGCCGACGCGATCGCACGCGGGGAGCAGATGGTCGTCGAGGGAGCGGACATCGTCGACGTGGGCGGCGAGTCCTCGCGGCCCGGTGCGGAGCCGGTCGAGGAGCAAGAGGAGCTCCGCCGCGTGCTCCCGGTCGTCGAGCAGCTCTCCCGCGCCGTCCGCGTGTCGGTGGACACGACCAAGCCCGCGGTCGCCCGCGCGGCCGTCGCCGCGGGGGCGACGATGGTGAACGACGTGTCCGGGGGTCTCTGGCCGGTTGCGGCTGAGCTCGGTGCCGCCTGGGTGTCGATGCACCGGCGCGGTACGCCGCAGACCATGCAGGGGCTCACGGACTACGACGACGTCGTGGGCGAAGTCCACGACGTCGTGCTCGGTGCCGCGGAGAGGGCGCGCCGCGCGGGGATCGCCGAGGTGTGGGTGGATCCGGGCATCGGGTTCGCCAAGACCGCGGAGCAGAACGTCTTGCTGCTCGCCTCTCTGCCCGAGCTCGCCGTTGCGGCGCACGCCGCCGGTGCGAAGGTGCTCGTGGGCACGAGCCGCAAGACCTTCCTCGGCCGCTTCGGCGCGCTCGCGCCGGATCGGCCGCTCGGCGAGGGCGACCGGCTCGACGCCTCGCTCGCGACGGCCGTGTGGGCCATGGTCGCCGGCGCGGGGATGGTGCGTGTCCACGACGTCGCCGACACCGTGCACGCGGCGGCGCTCGTCGCCGAGAGCCCGTCATGAGAGGCAAATGGGCCGCCGGGATCCCGCCGCGCAATTTCACCTGGGTGATCCGCGACCACCTCGCGTTGAGCGAGCGCCCCGGGGGCTTCGCCCCCAACCACCGCCGGGTTCGCCGCACCGAGGAGCTGATCTGGCTCCGGGCCCAGGGCTTCACGCGGATCGTCTCGCTGCTGCCGTCGCAGCACAACCTCCACGCCTACGACGACGAGCACATCGCGCACGCTCATTTTCCGTTGGTGCCAGGGGCGGACCCGCGGCCGGCGCTCACCGACTGCTACCACGACCTCGACGCGGCGATCCGCGGCGGCGAGCGGGTCCTCGTCCACCGAGAGGAGCTCGGCGACCGGGTCATGGGAGTCGCCGCCGGGTTCCTCGTCTGGACCGGGCGAGTCCCCTCCGAGCCCAAGGCGATCTCCCTGGTGGAGCAGCTCGTCGGCCGCCAGATGGGCACTGCCGGTCGGGAGCTGGTGGTCGCCGCCGCCGCCCTTCCGCCGCGCCAACCGGTGTGACCCGGGTCCCGTCGACAGGCCGCATCGAGATCCGGGACCTCCGGGCCCTCGGCCTGCACGGGGTGCTCCCGCACGAGCGCGAGCGCGCGCAGCCCTTCAGCGTCGACCTCGACGTGCACGTCGACGTGTCGCCCGCCGCCGCGTCGGACGCGCTGGCCGACACGGTCGACTACGGCGCGCTCGTGCAGCAGGTCGCGCAGGTCGTCTCCGGGACCTCCTTCGCCCTCTTGGAGGCGCTCGCCGCCGCGATCTGCCGACGCGTGCTCGACGACCCCCGCGTGGCGCGCGTCGAGGTCGTCGTGCGCAAGATGCGACCCCCCGTCGACGTGGACGTGGGCTCGATCGGGGTCCGCGTGGTCGATGTGCGCCGCACCTGAGCGCCTCGATCCGGCGCGGCGGGCCTTCATCGGCCTCGGCTCGAACCTCGGCGACCGGAGGGCCGAGCTCGCACGTGCGGTGGCGGGCCTCGTCGAGGCCGGTGACGTGACCGCGGTCTCGCCCCTCTACGAGACCGAGCCGGTCGGGGGTCCCGAGGGGCAGCTCCCCTACCTGAACGTCGTCGTCGAGCTGTGGACGAGCGACGACGCGCGTGCGCTGCTCGATCGCTGCCGCGCGCTCGAGACGGCCGCGCGCCGGGTCCGTGCCGAGCGGTTCGGGCCGCGCACGCTCGACGCCGACGTGCTCCTCGTCGGCGACGCCGAGATCGAGGAGCCCGATCTCAGCGTTCCGCATCCGCGGATGTGGCTGCGCCGGTTCGTCCTGGCGCCGCTGGCCGATCTCGCCCCGGAGCTCGTCCCGCCCGGCGCGCTCGAGCGGGCTGTGGGTGCGGTGCGGCGGATCGGTAGACTCTGAGCACTATCCCGATCGCCGCAGGCGACCGGCACCCGGGCAGAGGGGCTGGAACGCTGAAGGAGAAGTCGGTGCCAACCGTGAGGATCATCGGCCCTGGACGGGCGGGCCGCTCTTTCGCCCGTGCACTCTCGGAGGCCGGGTGGGATGTGCTCCCGCTTCTCGGGAGGGGAGACGACCTGGCCGACGCGGCGAGCGGCGTCGACGTCCTCGTGCTCGCCGTGCCAGACGACGCGATCGCCGAGGTCGCGCAGGCCGTCAGGCCGGACCGTTCGACGCCGGTCGTGCACCTCGCCGGTTCCCTCGGTCTCGGTGTGCTCGCTCCCCACCCGCGCCCCGCCGCGCTGCACCCCCTCGTCGCGCTGCCCGACCCCGACACCGGTGCCCGCCGGCTCCGGTCCGGGGTCACGTTCGCGGTCGCAGGGGACCCGGTCGCCTCCGCCATGGCGGCGGCGCTCGGGGGGGACCGGGTCGAGGTCGCCGACGACGTGCGCGCGGCCTACCACGCGGCCGCGTGCGTCGCCGCCAACCACGTGGTAGCCCTGCTCGGCCAGGTCGAGCGCATCGCCGGGGCGGCCGGGCTCCCGCTCGAGGCCTTTCTCCCGCTCGCCCGCGCGGCCGTCGACGACGCCGGCCGGCTGGGGCCGCGCCGGGCGCTCACCGGTCCCGCCGCACGCGGGGACTGGCAGACGCTCGCGCGGCACCTCGAGGCGATCCCCGAGGCCGATCGCTCCGCCTATCGGGCCGGGGTGGGGCTTGCCCTGCAGCTGACCGTCGGCGCGGACGGGCGTGCCCCCGCCGCTCGCCCGGAATCGCTGGACGAGTCGCTCCCCGAACCGGCCGAGGCGCCGGCGCCGGCGATGCCGACCGCCCCGACCGGGCGCTCCTGAGCGGTGCAGGTCGTCGTCGAGCCGCCCGCCTTCCGTCACGCCCTTTGCCGGGCGAGGGCGGAGGGCGAGCGCGTCGGCCTCGTGCCCACGATGGGGTCGCTGCACGCGGGCCACCGCGCCCTCATGGCGCGCGCTGCGGCCGCGCACCGGCATGTGGCGGTCTCGATCTTCGTGAACCCGCTCCAATTCGACCGCCCGGAGGACCTCGCGGGCTACCCGCGGGACCTCGGGGCAGACGTGCGGGCGTGCGAGGAGGCGGGCGTCGCGACGGTCTTCGCGCCGAGCGACGCCGACATGCTCCCCTCCGGCGCCGCGACCAGCGTGTCCGTCGCCGGCCTCGGGGACCGCTGGGAAGGGGCGTCCCGGCCGGGACACCTCGCCGGGGTCGCGACCGTGGTGGCGAAGCTCTTCTCGCTGGCCGGACCGTGCGCCGCCTACTTCGGCGAGAAGGACTTCCAGCAGCTCGCGCTCGTGCGCCGCATGGCGGCGGACCTGTCGATGCCGGTCGAGGTGGTCGGATGCCCGACGGTCCGAGAGCCCGACGGGCTCGCGCTGTCCAGTCGGAACGCGCTCCTCTCTCCGGCCGAGCGACGGGCGGCGACCGTGCTGTGGCGTGCGCTGGAGGCCGGGCGGGCCGCGGTCGCCGAGGGAGAGGACCGCCCCGAGACGGTCGCCTCGGTCATGTCGGGCACGATCACGGCCGAGCCGCTCGCGAGCGTGGACTACGCCGCGGCGGTCGACGCCGCCGACCTGACGGTGCCGGCGTCCCTGTCGCAGCCCGCGGCGCTGCGGCTCCTCGTCGCGGCGAGGATCGGATCGGTGCGGCTCATCGACAATTGCGCCGCGCCCCGGCCGGCGGAGCCGGTCGAAGACGATCGCGGGCTGACCGCGGCGCGGGCGTCCTGAGGACGTTGGGGGGCGCGGTGCGCCAGGAGGGGCGTGTCACCGAGGCCGGGCCGTTCGACGTGCTCGTGCTCGGCAGCGGCGTCGCGGGCCTCTCGGCCGCGGTCCGCCTCTGCCGGACGACCCGTGTGGCGGTGCTCACGAAAGGTGAGCTGTCGCAGTCCACCACTCGATGGGCGCAGGGCGGTGTGGCCGCGGTCATCGGCGGCGACGAGGACTCGACCGATCTCCACCTGGCCGACACGCTCAGGGCGGGCTCGGGCCTCTGCGACCCCGACGCGGTCCGGGTGCTCGTGGACGAGGGCCCGTCCCGCGTGGAGGAGCTGGTCGCCCTCGGGGCACGCTTCGACCGCGAGGCGTCGGGGTCGCTGTCCCTGGCGCGGGAGGGCGGCCACTCGAGGGCGCGCATCGTCCACGCGGGGGGCGCCGCGACGGGTGCGGAGGTGGAGCGCGCGCTGGTCGCGGCGACGGCGGCCGGCGCCGTCGCCGTGCTGGAGCGGTGGTTCGCGCTCGACCTCGTCGTCGAGGACGGCCGCTGCCGAGGCGTGCTCGCGCTCGCGCCCGACGGCGCGACGGTCCGGGTGCTCGCCTCGCACGTCGTGCTGGCGACGGGCGGCGCGGGCCAGCTCTACGCGGTCACGACGAACCCGACCGAGGCGACGGGGGACGGATTCGCGATGGCGTTGCGGGCGGGCGTCCCGGTGGCGGACGTCGAGTTCGTCCAGTTCCACCCGACGGCGCTCCACCACCCGCTCATGCCGCGCCCGCTCCTCTCCGAGGCGCTGCGCGGCCACGGGGCGCTCCTGCGGGACAGGGACGGCGACCGGTTCTGCGACGAGCTCTCCCCCCGCGACGTGGTGAGCAGGGCGATGGCCGCGAGGATGGCCGAGCAGGGCGTGGAGCACCTCTGGCTGGACGCCACCGGGCTCGAGCGGTTCGAGGAGCGGTTCCCGACCATCGCCGCGTCGCTCGGCGCGGTCGGGCTCGATCCGACGCGGGACTGGCTGCCCGTGGCGCCCGCCGCCCACCACGTCTCCGGCGGGGTCGTGACCGATCTGTGGGGAGCGACGTCGCTCGAGGGGCTGTGGGCCGCGGGGGAAGCGGCATGCACGGGCGTCCACGGCGCCAACCGCCTCGCGTCCAACTCGCTGCTCGAAGGGATGGTCTTCGGCGCCCGGGTGGCCGAGGCCATCGCCGGGGGCGCCGGACCGAGCGCCACCGGCGTGCTCGGATCACTCCGCGCACCGGCGGAGATCCCGGTCCGCCTGCTCGAGCTGCCCCTCGAAGGCCCGCCGTCCGGGGAGAGGCCCCCCGTCCGCGCCGCCCGGGACGCCCTCGACGCCACGAAGTCGTTGAGCGTCCTTCAGTCCGCGATGACCGCCGGCGCGGGCGTGGTGCGCAGCGCCGCGTCGCTGGCTGCTGCAGCGGCGGCCGTCTGCGAGGTCGCGGCCCGCGCCACGGGCACGGACGTCGCGTCGCGCGAGCTCCAGAACCTCGCAGACGTCGCGCGCGCCCTCCTCGGCGCGGCAGCTCGACGGGAGGAGAGCCGCGGGGCGCACACGCGCTCGGACTTCCCCGAGACGGCGGAGGGGTGGCGCTGCCGGCAGGTCGTCGCCGTGCGCGCCGGCTCGCCTGACCGACGA
>JAKAOD010000085.1 GCA_021823365.1 Actinomycetes bacterium
TTCCCCGCGCTGACCGTGCGCGAGAACCTCGAGCTCGCCGGGTTCGGCGTCGGTGGGCACCGTGCCGAGCGCCGGGCGAAGGTGGAGATCGTCCTCGACCGCTTCCCGCTGCTGCGCCCCCACGTCACCAAGCTCGCCGGGATGCTGTCCGGCGGCGAGCAGCAGGTGCTCGCGATCGCCCGGGCGATGATGGCAGAGCCGCGCCTGCTCATGGTCGACGAGCCCTCTCTCGGCCTCGCGCCCCAGATGATCGAGTCGGTCTACGAGCTCCTTGCCGAGATCGCCGGCGACGGCACCGCCGTGCTGCTCGTGGAGCAGAACGTGACGCTCGCCTTCGAGATCACCAGTCGTGCCTACGTCCTGCAGCAGGGACAGGTCGTGCTCTCGGGGCCGAGCTCCGAGCTCGCCGACGATCCCCGGGTGGTGGCCGCCTATCTCGGCGCCGACACCTCGCCCGTGGCTTCGTGAGCTCCGTGCCCTGGTGGGCGGGACCGGCGTCGCCGGGCGAGCTTCTCGCCGTCGACGCCCATGCGGCGGGCGAGCCGGGACGGGTCGTCCTCGGCGGCGTCCCGGAGCTCACCGGCACGACGGCCTTCGAGAAGATGCGGCACTTCGCCGCCGAGCACGACGAGCTCCGGCTCCGGATGCTGCGCGAGCCGAGAGGCTACCCGGCGGCCAACTGCAACCTCGTCGTGCCGACAGCCGACCCGGGGGCGAGCCACGGCTTCATCATCCTCGAGCAGACCGAGTACCCGCCGATGTCCGGGAGCAACACGATCTGCGTGGCGACGGTGCTCGTGGAGGCCGGCATGGTCGAAGCGACCTCGCCGCTCACCCGGTTCGCGCTCGAGGCGCCGGCGGGCCTCGTCAACGTCGAGGTGCGCGTGGAGGGCGGCAAGGCCCGCGCCGTCACCTTCGAGACCGTGCCGAGCTTCGCGCTGGCCCTCGACGTCCCCATCGAGGTCCCCGGGATCGGCACCGTGCGCGTCGACCTCGCCTACGGCGGGATGCTCTACGTGCTTGCCGAGGCGAGCACGCTCGGCCTCGTCCTCGAGGCCCGCGCGGCGCGCGCGCTCGCCCGTGCGGGCGCCTGCCTCACCGCTGCGGCGCGCGAGCAGGCCCCCCAGGCGCACCCCGACCATCCCGGGGACGTCGGGCCGACGATCGCCTGCCTGTACGGCCCGGCGAGCGGCCCGCACGCCGACCAGCGCAACGCCGTCGTCGTCACGACCGGCGAGCTCGACTGGAGCCGCCCGGACACCTTCACCGGCGCGCTCGACCGTTCCCCGACCGGCACGGCGACCTGCGCCCGGATGGCGGTGCTGCACGCCAGGGGCGCGCTCGCCGTCGGCCGACCCTTCCGCACCGAGAGCGTGCTCGGGACGGTCTTCCAGGGCGCGCTCGTCGCCACGACCGAGGTCGGAGGGATCCCGGCAGTCGTGCCCCGCGTCACCGGCCAGGCGTGGATCACCGGCTATGCCCGCTACGTGCTCGACCCCGACGACCCCTTCCCCGCCGGCTACACGGTCGGTGACATCTGGGGCTCGGGCACCACGGCGTCCCGCTAGCCGGCGGCACCCGGCCGGCGGTCCCACCTCGTCGAGCGTTCGACAGGTGTCGAATCGCCGTACCGGTGCCTTGGATGAGTGTCTCTGGAGCGTCGGCGGCGCCCGCCCATAGGCTCGGCAGCAACCAAGGGAGGCATCACGATGACTGCCGCGGGCCAGTACGAGCTTCGTGGGGTCTACCCCGCGACGACGATCCCCCTCGACGCGCGCGGCACGCTCGACCTGCGCGCCTTCGAGGACCACTGCGCCTGGCTCGCCGATGCCGGCGTCGCCGGCGTCATCCCGAACGGCTCGCTCGGCGAGTACGAGGCGCTGAGCGACGACGAGCGGGCAAGCGTCGTCAAGGCGGCCGTCGAGGCTCTCGACGGGCGGATCCCCGTCATCCCGGGGGTCTCGGCGAAGTCCGGCCCCGAGGCCCGGCGCTGGGCGGAGCACGCGGCGAGCGCCGGCTGCCCGGCGGTGATGGCGCTGCCGCCGACTTCGCACGCGCCGACCGACGACGAGGTCGTCGCGCACTTCCGCACCGTCGCAGAGGCCGGACTGCCCATCATCGCCTACAACAACCCCTTCTCGACCCGCGTCGATCTCCGCCCCTCGCTCCTCGGGCGTCTCGCGGAGATCCCCGAAGTGGTCGCCGTCAAGGAGTTCTCCCAGGACATCCGGCGAGTCGCGGCTATACAGGAGCACGCCGCCGATCTCCAGATCGTCTGCGGCTCCGACGACACCTTCGTCGAGGCGATGTTCATGGGCGCCGTCGGCTGGATCGCCGGCTTCGCCAACGCCTTCCCGGCAGAGAGCGTCCGCCTCTACGACCTCTGCTCGTCGGGCCGGTGGCGCGAAGCCCTGACGCTGTACCGCGCGATGCTGCCCTTGCTGCGCTACGACGCCGATCCCGTCTTCGTGCAGGCGATCAAGATCGCCCAGGAGGAGGTCGGCCGCCCGGTCGGCGGCGCGCGACTGCCACGCCTTCCGTTGCCCGGCGAGGAGGAGCAGCGGGTCCGGCAGCTCTGCCGGGAGTTCCTGAGCCGTCGCTGATGCGCTCTCGCCTGGCGCTGTCCGCCGTCGACAGCCATACCGAGGGCATGCCGACGCGCGTGATCGTCGGCGGGGTCGGCGAGCTCCCGGGCAAGACGATGGCGGCGCGGCGCCTCCACGTCATGCGCGAGCGCGACGACCTGCGCACGCTGCTGATGTGCGAGCCGCGCGGGCACGCGGCGATGTCCGGCGCCATCCTGCAGCGACCGACACGCCCGGACGCCGACGTGGGCGTCGTGTTCATCGAGGTCTCCGGGTGCCTCCCGATGTGCGGGCACGGCACCATCGGGACGGCGACCGTCCTCGTCGAGACGGGCCACGTCGAGGTCACGGAGCCGGTCACCGTGGTCCGCCTCGACACACCTGCTGGCCTGGTCGAGGCGAAGGTCGAGGTGAGCGGCGGGCGCGCGAAGAGCGTGACCATCCGGAACGTCCCTGCCTACCTCCACCTGCGCGACGCACCGATCGACGTCGAGGGGATCGGTCGGCTCGAGGTCGACCTGGCGTGGGGCGGCAACTTCTACGCCATCGTCCCGGCGGCGAAGGCGGGGCTCGAAGTCGCGCCGTCCGCGCACGACGAGCTGATCGCCTCGGGACTGGCGATCATGCGGGCGGTCAACGAGCAGCTCGTCTTCTCGCACCCCGAGCACCCCGAGATCGACTACTGCCACCACGTCGTGCTCACCGAGCCGCCGGACGACGGGCGCCCGGCGCGGGCCGCGGTCGCCATCCACCCCGGCTGGCTCGACCGCTCGCCGTGCGGGACGGGCACCTCCGCGCGCATGGCGCAGCTGTTCGCGCGCGGGGAGCTCGGCCTCGACGAGCCCTTCCCGCACGAGTCGGTGCTCGGGACCCGCTTCGTCGGGCGCCTCGTCGAGCAGGCCCGCGTCGGCTCGTTCCTCGGCGTGGTGCCGACGGTGCAGGGGAGCGCCTGGATCACCGGCCTCGCCACGTACCTGCTCGACCCCGACGACCCCTTCCCGGCAGGGTTCCAGTTCCGGGAGGCATGAGGGCGGCGACGCACGCTCGGACGGACGACCTCCCGGCCTCGGCACAGGTGGTGGTCGTCGGGGCCGGGATCATCGGCTGCGCGGTCGGCGCGGAGCTGGCGCGAGGCGGGGTCGAGGTGTGCGTGGTCGACCGGGTGGGACCGGCTGCAGGCACGAGCTCGTCGGGCGAGGGCAACCTGCTCGTCTCCGACAAGCTGCCCGGAGCCGACCTCGCCTTCACCCGCGACAGCCTGGTGCGCTGGCGCCGTCTCGGCGACGAGCTCGGGACGCGCATCGAGTACCAGCAAAAGGGCGGGCTCATGGTCGCCCGGACAGAGCAGGACTGGCAGGCGCTCTCGGAGCTCGCCGAGCGCCAGCGCCAGCGCCACCAAGGGCTGCGCGCGGAGCCCCTGGCCGGTCCGGAGCTGTGGTCCCTGGAGCCCAACCTCGACCGCTCCGTGCACGGCGGCGTCTTCTACCCGGAGGACGCGCAGGTCCAGCCGATGCTCGCCGTACGGGCGCTCGTGGCGGCGATCCGGCACCACGGCGGGCATGTGGTGGGCGGTGCAGAGGTGCACGGGGTCGAGCGCCGCCGGGGCGGCGAGATCCGCGCCCTCGTCACGACCAGGGGGCGGGTCGCCGTCGGCTCCCACGTCGTCAACGCCGCCGGCGCGTGGGCAGGGGCGCTCGGCGAGCTGCTCGGCTGCCCCGTCCCGGTCTCCCCGCGGCGGGGGCACGTCCTCGTCACCGAGCCCGTCGGCCTGGTCACCGAGCACAAGGTCTATGAGTCGAGCTACGTGGGATCGATCCACGACGAGGGGGCCGGTGCCTCGGTCTCGGCCGTGGTCGAGTCGACGGCGAGCGGGACGATGCTGCTCGGCTCGTCGCGCGAGTTCGTGGGCTTCGAGCGTGCGCCGAGCCTGGCGATCATCAGGGCGATCGCGAAGCGGGCAATCGCGCTGTTTCCCGGATTGTCCGAGGTCCGGCTGATGCGGAGCTACGTCGGCTTCCGCCCGGCGACGCCCGACCGCCTTCCGGTGATCGGCGCAGACGAGCGGACGCCGTCGGTCCTGCACGCCACGGGGCACGAGGGGGCGGGCGTGGGGCTCGCCCCGGCGACGGCGGCGGCGATCGCCGGGCTCGTGCTCGGGCGGGCGCCGGAGACGGACCTCGCAGCGTTCTCCGCCGCCCGCTTCGCTCACCCGGTCTCGCCGTGAGCGCGGGGACGGCCGGGGACGGCTCGGGCGGCGACGGGTCGGGTGCGAGCCGCTCGGCCGGGGACGGGTCGGGCGGCGGCGGCTCGGGCGGCGACCGCGTGCACTTCAGCTACGACGGGCGGCCGATGAGCGCGCTGCCCGGCAGCACGATCGCGGGCGCGCTTCTCGCAAACGGCGTGCAGGCGTGGCGGCGCACACGTGGCGACGGCAAGCCCCGTGGGCTCTTCTGCGGCATCGGCGTGTGCTTCGACTGCCTCGTCGAGCACAACGATCGACCGGCGGTGCGCGCCTGCGTCACCGCGCTGTCCGAGGGGGACCGCATCGGCTCCTCCGGGTCGCTC
Source organism: Actinomycetes bacterium (assembly GCA_021823365.1). Next base: position 5,151 of record JAKAOD010000085.1, read on the forward strand.
GGGCGCCCGTCCGGTCCATGAGCGCCTCGATGCGTGAGCTCGTCGTCGTCGGCGGCGGGCCGGCGGGCATGGCGGCCGCCGGGGCGGCGGCCAGCCGCGGAGTCGCGGTCACCCTCGTCGACGCCGCGGAGCGCCTCGGCGGCCAGATCTACCGGCAGGCGGGCGTCGGACACCCCGGCAGTCCTGTCGACCCCGCCGGCCGGGCGCACGCCGCGTCCCTCCCGAGGCGCTTCGCCCGGCTCGACGAGCGAGTCGAGGTGCTCGGCGGCTGGAACGTCTGGCACGTCGAGGCGGACGCGCAGGGGGTGGCGCTCGAGCTCGTGGGCCAGCAGGACGAGCGGCCGGGGAGCCTGACGGCGAGGGCGGTGGTGCTGGCGCCGGGCGCGAGCGAGCTCGCGCTCCCCTTCCCGGGTTGGGACCTGCCGGGCGTGACCACCGCAGGCGCCGCCCAGGCGCTGCTCAAGAGCCAGGGGCGCCTGGTGGGTCGCCGTGTCGTCGTCGGCGGCTCGGGGCCCTTCCTGCTCCCCGTCGCGGCTGCGCTCGCCCGAGGCGGCGCCACGGTCGTCGCCGTGGTCGAAGCAGCGCTGCCGCGGCGGCTCTCCGGGGCGGCGGGTGCGCTCGCGCTGCACGGCGGGAAGCTCGCCCAGGCGCTCGGCTACCTGCGAACGCTCGCGCGCCACCGGGTGCCGGTGCTCCCCGGCTCGGCCGTGCTGTCGTGCGAGGGCGACGGGCGCGTCGAGCGCGCCGTCATCGGCAAGGTGGACGCGCGCCTCGCCGCACGCGCCGACGGCCGTCGCCTCGTCCCGGTCGACGCGGTCTGCGTGTCCTTCGGCTTCGTGCCGCGCCTCGAGCTGCTCCGCCAGCTCGCCGAGCCGGGCGAGCCGGCGCCGCCCGGGGTGTTCCTCGCCGGCGAGGTGACCGGCATCGGCGGGGCCACGGTCGCCGGGCTCGAGGGCACCCTCGCCGGCGCCACGGCCGCGAGCTACCTCGGGCACCGCCCGACGCGACGCGACGAGCTGTCCCTCCGGCGGCTCCGCCTGCAGCTGCGACACGCGCAGCGGCTCGCCGCCGCGCTCGAGCGCGCCTACGCCCTCGGCCGGGACTGGACCAGCTGGCTCGAGCCCGGCACGGCGTTCTGCCGCTGCGAGGACGTGCCCTTCTCGGCCGTCGCGGAGGCCGTCGCCGAGGGGGCGACGACGGCGCGTGCCGTGCGCGGCGTGACACGCTGCGGCATGGGCTACTGCCAGGGGCGCACGTGCGGACCGGCGCTCCAGCTGGCGATCGCCTCCCTGACGGGCGCCAGCCCCGAGCAGGTCGGGGACCTGCAGCACCGGCCGATCGCCGTCCCCCTGCCGCTCGGCGCCGTCGCCGAGGAGCCGCCCGTCCTCCCGCTCTCGGGGATCCCGCACGGCGAGCCGCGCCGACCGTGAGCGCTCGGCCGGCTACGAGCGGTCGCCACGACGTGAGCGCTCGGCCGGCTACGGGCAGTCGACCAGCCGCTCGCTCAGCAACGCGTCGTCGACCGACACCCCGAGCCCCGCGCCGGCGGGGGCCGAGCCGACGCCGCCGCGGGTTCGCGGCGCGTAGCCGGCGACGTGCTCGTCGGTCCAGTCGTTCATGAACGACGTTGACAGGAGGTGCTCACCCGGGGTCGATGCCGCCAGGTGGCTGACCGCCGCGGTCGTGAGGTCGCCGCCCCAGCTGTCCTCGATCGTCATGGAAAGCCCCAGCTCCACGCACAGGTCGCGCACGAGGCGCGCCGGCGTGAGGCCACCCACCCGGTTGATCTTCAGGTTGATGCCCTCCATCGCGGAGGCCCGGGCGGCGCGCAGCAGCGCCGCCACGTCCACGATCGCCTCGTCGAGGATCATCGGGAGGCTCGTGCGCCGGCGCACCTGCAGGCACTCATCGAGGGTCGGGCAGGGCTGCTCGAGGTAGCAGCGGGGCATCCCGTCCAGCAGGCGCGCCGCCGTGACCGCGTCCGCGAGGCGCCAGCCGCCGTTGGCGTCGGCGACCACCACGTCCTCCTCGGCGGTCGCCTCGAGGGCGGCACGGACGCGCCGCGCGTCCTCGTGAGGATCGCCGCCGAGCTTGAGCTGGAACCGGTGGACGCCCTCCTCGCGGCGGGCGGCGACGAACGCCGCCATCTCCTCGGGGTCGGCGAGGGGCACCGCGACGTAGATCGGCAGCTCGTCCAGCTGGCGCCCGCCGAGCAGGGTGCTCACGGACAGCCCGGAGAGCTGGCCGAGCGCATCGTGACAGGCGATGTCGACGGCGCTCTTGGCATAGCCGTGCCCGGCGAGCGTCTCGTCCATCGCGCGGTAGAGCACCTTCGGCGCCGTGACGTCGCGCCCCAGGAGCACCGGCGCCAGCTCGGCGAGCGCCGCCCGCGCGCCGCCGGCGAAGGCGGGGAGGTAGTTGGGCCCGAGAGGGCAGACCTCGCCGTAGCCGCGGGCGCCCGACGCAGTGGTGAGCGCCACGACCGTGCTCGGGAGCGTCGTGACCACCCGGCCCCTCGACATCACGTAGCGACCGTGCGCGTAGGTCAGGTCGTAGCCGAACACCTCGACCCGCACGATGCGGCCGTCACGCGGCGCACCCGTCATCGCCGCGTGCCCGCACGCACCGCGCGCGGGCGCCCCGCGCCAAGGGAGGTGAGCTGGCTGCGGTGCACGGGGCCACGGTAGTGACCGCGAGGGGTCACGTTAATCGCCAGTTCTCCAACGACCACCTCGAGCCTTTCTACGATCGTCTAACCTGATGACCCGCTCGACCGGGGAGGGGGGCACGGTGGCGTCGGACTTGCAGGTACTGGTCGACCATCTCGCCGAGCACGTAGGGGCCTCGACGGTGCTCGAGGACCACGGCCAGCGGACGATCGCCCACTCCTCCCAGCGCGGGCCGATCGACCAGACCCGGCGCGACTCGATCCTGCACCGGGTCACCCCTCCGGAGACGGTCGCCTGGTTTCGCAGCTTCGGGATCGACCGCGGGCGTGGCCCGGTCGCCGTCCCGGCGAACGACGCCCTCGGCATCCTGCCGCGGCTCTGCACGCCGGTGCGCTATCGCGGCCAGCTCCTCGGCTTCCTGTGGGTGATCGACAACGACGGCAGCATCGCCGAGCGCTTCCTCGAGGTCCTCGAGAAGGCCGCGGAGCACGCCGGCGTCCTGCTCTACGAGGAGCAGCTCGCCCAACGCCTCACGTCACAAGCGCTCTCGCACCTGCTCTCGCCCTCCGAGGAGCTGCGGAACGCCGCCGTGCAGCAGATCGCCGACCAGTCGCTGCTGCCCGACGACCAGCCGCTCGTGAGCGTGGTGGTCCAGCCGCTCGACGTCGACGAGCCGGACCTCGACATGTCGCTCGCGGTCGAGGAGGCGCTCTCCGACGTCGGCTGGGAGGCGCCGACGAGCTCGTTCCTGCGACGGGCCTGCGGCGACCACAGCGTCCTGCTCGTGCGGGTGCGCGCCTGCGACGACGACTCGCCGGCCTTCAACCTTGCGCTCGCCGCCCGTGCGGCCCTCGTGCGCAGGCTCTCCGGCGGCACGGGCCATGCGCCCCGGGTGGTCGCCGCTCTCGGCGACCCCCAGGGCAGGCTGGAGCAGGCGGTCGCCTCGTACCGGCAGGCGCGCCTTGCGATCAAGGTCGCCGCCGCCTTTCCGGCCATCAGCGACGTCGTGCGCTGGTCGAATCTCGGCGTCTTCCGGGCGCTCGCGCAGCTGACGACCAAGGAGGCGCAGGAGTCGGCGCTCGACCCGCGCGTGCTCAGCCTGCTCGAGGCGGGCGACGAGACCGTCGTGTCGACGCTCGAGACCTACCTCGACCTCGCCGGAGACGTCAAGGCGACGGCCGAGGCCTTGCACATGCACCGAGGCACGCTCTACTACCGCCTCGAGAAGGCCGAGCGGATCGCGGGCGTCGACTTCCACAACGGCTACGACCGGCTCGCCGTCCACCTCGGTCTGAAGCTCGCCCGGCTGGCCGGGCGGCGCGTGGCGGCGACGCCGGCGCGCTGAGCCGCCCGGCGACGGCGGCGGGGTGTGCGAGATGACCGAAGGGCGGGACGGACAGGGCGCGACGCACCCCGCCACCGTACCTGGAAGCGCCGGCCGGCTCAGCGTCTCGGCCGGATGTTGCCGTGACGGTGCAACGTCTCTGAGACCGCCTGCTCACGCGTCCAGCGCAGCAGCTCGATCTCGCCGATCCCCGAGAGCGGCTCGACGTCGGCGTCGAAGCCGGCATCGAGCACGTCGAGCCGCAGCGCTCCGTCGCAGCCGAGCAGGCGCACCCGTTGCGGGCGGAGCGCCTCGAGGCGGGCGAGGAAGCGACAGAT
>JAKAOD010000086.1 GCA_021823365.1 Actinomycetes bacterium
GACGACGCCGGCGCCCTCGGCGCTGCTCCTGGAGCGCATGGGCGAGGAACGGGCTGCTGAGTACCAGGCGCTCGTCGTCGAGGCCGACGACGCGTCGCACACCACCGGCGCCGCCCGCGCACGGGCGCTGTCGCGGCTCCGGGGCTAGCTCGAGCAGGTGCGCCAGCGAGATTTCGTGGCTCCTACAGAGCGCGAGCGGGCCGTCCAGGCGATCGAGTCGCTCAGCGTCGAGCGGCCGGAGGATCAGTGCGCGTCCCCCCGCCACAGGGGGCGGATCGCCGCCATCCCGGGGCAGCCCTGATGCGATGGGTGACCCGGGCGCGCTGTCATATCGATCGGGTGGCCTGCAGCTGGCTCATCCGCCGCTTCATCGATCCCGAGGCGGAGTTCTCCTTCGTCGAGGACCGCGCTGAGCTTCCGAGCGACGAGACCGCGTTCGACGTTCCGGGGGTGGAGCTCTCCCACCACGGGCCCGACTGCACCTTCGAGACGATGCTGCGCCGCTACCAGCTCGACGACCCCGTGCTGTGGGATCTCGCGAGGATCGTGCACGAGGCCGATCTTGCCGACGCGCGCTTCGACGCGCCGGAGGCAGCGGGCCTCGACGCGGTGACGCGCGGGCTGTCGTTCATTCTGTCCGACCCGCAGCTCATCGAGGCCGGCGCCGTGATCTTCGACGGGCTCTACGAGTACCGTCGGCGGGCCTTGCTCGCGGGTCACGACCCCTCCTGACCACGCGCCGACGGCGGTGTGGCAGGGCCCCGGGGAGGGAGAGCGGTCCGGCCCTTGTCGTGCCGACGCCGTCCTGATCGGGGTGTTGACCACCTCATGATGGTCAAGTGCCGGGAACGGGGGATTGACCTGAGCCTCAGCGGGCCGTTCGTAGCGTCAGGGCTCGCGTCGGGGCGCTTGCGATCAAGGTGGGGCCCGAGACGGCTCGGTAAGGGCGCGACCACGGCGGTGGGTTCGTGCTCGCCCGGAGGAGGTCTGCTCGGCTCCCCGGCGAATCGAGCGCCTGGGTAACCTCGACGAGCAATCTCCCGGCTGCCTCGGACATGGGTCTCGGTGTCGTCAGGTGCGAGAAGGAGAGCCCCAGGGGCTTCATCGGGTCGGTCATCATCTGCTGATGGCCGACGGAGACGTGGACGTGGCGCTCTCGGTCGGCTACTGCGGGGAGCGGGAATAGGGCTGTGATCGGCCGGCTCTGGACGATCTGGAAGCCGTCGTCGGCCAAGCACCATTCGATGTCCTGGGGATGGCCGAAGTGCGCCTCTATCTACCGGCTCAGCTGCACAAGCTGCACGACCTGTGCATCGCTCAGCGCGGGCCCGCGTTGCCGCTCCGGCTCGATCGCCAGCACCTGTGTACCGCCCCGGCGAGGCGTAGATGCCGAGCTGCTTGAGGGCGGTCATCCTCGCAGCGCAGGGTGCGTACTGACAACCCGGAGCACTTCGCGAGCTGGCCGATCAGCATCCCCTTGATTATCCGGCCTCCACCAGGTGGAGAGCCAAGAGGGAGCGATGAGCGGTCGTCCACCGGTCGGCAGGCCGGCTCCAGCACGTTGCTCAGGGAGCGGGAAAGACGGTGCACGAGCCGCTTGGAAGGCCCGAAGCGCACCGGAAGGTCGGCAGGCCCATCGTCGGCCCGTGCCGGACGAGCATCGAGTACGGCGGCGCGAGGTCGACGCCGTCGGGACCGGAGAGGTAGCCGGGCGAGCTGCCGGGGACTCCGTCGTGCCCGTACTGCCAGACGATCTTGTCAGTCCTCGGATCGACGACGATGACGCGGTCGTTGCCGTCGTCATTGCACAAGATGTCGCCGTTGGTCGGGATCGTCTCGCACAACGACGGCGTGGTGAGCTTCCCCGGTCCGCTCTTCGGACCGTAGCGCCACAGCATCTGACCCTGCTTGTTGAACTCGACGATCTGTCCAGGGTTCGAGTAATCCACGGTAAGGAAGCGACCCGGCGAGACCTCGTTCGTGTCCGAGGGGTAGTAGACGCCCGGCGGGTGGGTCGACCACAGCACCTTGCCCTGCAGGGTCATCTCGTCCGCCCAGTCGCCGTTGATCTCGGTCACGATGTAGTTGCCGTTCGTGAGAGGGAAGGCGCCGTTGGGGCTGCCGAAGCGGAGCGGGGGCTCGTGGTAGCAGTAGGTGTCCTGGATCCCGATGCGCTCGGCAGGCACGTGCGTGCCGCTGCGCACGATCAGGAGGCTGCAGTTCTTGATATCGGCGATGAGGACGTCGCCGTTCGGAAGGAACATCGCGTCGTCGGGATTGTCGAGCTCGTTCGGGCCCGAGCCGGGGACGCCCGGATGGCCGTAGCGCCACAGGATCTTGTGTTGGCGCACGCTGATGAGAGAGACGACCTGGTCGTTCTCCTCGGTCGCGAGGATGTCCTTGCCATTCGGCGTGAAGAACGCGTCGTCGGGCTCGAGGAAGGTCGTGCCGGTCGGCTGGTGGCCCGGGCGCGGGAACTGCCAGACGATCTTCCCGGCCGGGTTGACGGCGATGATGCGGTTGTTCCCCTCGTCTGCGATCAAGATGTCGCCGGGGAGGACAGCCGGATTCGAGCCCGGGGCGAGGTTCGGTCCCGGGCGCATCCCGCGGCCCGGAGGTGAGGAGAACGGCAGCCCGCTTGCCGCGCGGTGCCTCGGGTGGTGTGCCGCCGAGCGCTCCAGCGTGGAAGAGCGCGCGTTCGATGCGCGCGTGCCGCCGGAGGAGCCGAGGGCGAGGGGTAGGACGATCGCAGCGACGACGACGGCGAATATGGTCGCGAGCCGGGTCCGACCGATGCGCCGAGCCCGCCGGCGACGTGCGAGCACCTCTGATGGGGTCGGGCGCGCCCGCGTCCTGCTCAAGACGTCGCGCGTTCTCTTCGCGCCGCGCGCGGCGTTACGTTGCGGCATCGTTGACCTGGGCAGAAGAGCCTCGCGTGCCCGGGTAGTCCGCATCTTGCCGCGGTGCGTGTCCGGCCGGAGATCAGGGGGATGATGACGTCCGAGTCGGGGGCGCGCGTCGATCTGGCTGCTGGTCCGAGAATGCGTGTTTGCTATCACGGGACCTGCGCCCTGTAAAGTCATGCAGCCTGCTGCGGTGACCGGGCGAACGTCAGCTTCTAGGCTCGGGTTCGCAGCGCGGGGCGACGTGCATTGACGACGCGGCGCGGGCGGCACGCGAAGGAAGGAGTTGCGTCATCTGACCATCGTGTCGGATCCGTGTCGGACGGCTTACGCTCCGGCCGGCACGGTCATGCCACACGAAGCCGAATCCTGCTCTCGTCGGGCTGGTGGTGGACGACATGGCCACCACGTCGGCTTTCTGTCGTCGCCTCGGGCTGGACGCTCCTGCCAGCGCCGGCGCCGGCGCCGAGGGACATGTGGACCTCGAGCTGGTGGGTGGCATGCGGATCGCGTGTGACGCCGAAGCCCTGATCCGCTCCCTCGATCCTGCGCGGCCCCGCCATCGGGCGGTCACCGGGTCGTGCTTGCCTTCGACTGCGGTGCGCCGGCGCAGGTCGACGCCGCCTGGGCAGGGCTCACCGGCGCTGGCTACGAGGGTCGCCTCGCCCCGTGGGACGCCTTCTGGGGCGTGAGGTATGCCGTGGTCCACGATCGCGACGGCACTTGGGTCGACCTTTTCGCCCGGCTGCCGAGCAGCGCGTGCTGCGGGGCGACTGGAGCGCGGCGTCGGGGTGGCGCGCCGGCGTCGAGCTCGCGAAGCAGCGCAAGGTCTCGGCGGTCTTCGTCTCGAACGACCAGATGGCGCTCGGGTTGATCCTCGCGATGAAGCAGGCCGGGCGGCGTGTGCCCGAGGACGTGAGCGTCGTCGGCTTCGACGACATCCCCGAGGCGGCGTACTTCGACCCGCCCCTCACGACGATCCGGCAGGACTTCGAGGAGCTCGGCCGTCGCAGCGTCGGGCTACTGCTCCAGGCGATCGAGACTGGCGGCGCGCCGTCGAGCCCGGAGGTCATCCCGGAGTTCGTCGGCCGGCTGAGCACGGCTGACGCTGGGAGGTGGCTGGGTGCTCGGGGCTGAGGCGAGCGCAGAGCTCCCCGGAGAGCGCGCCGTCGAGGGCGCCCGGACCCCCGGCGCGCTCGTCAGCCGCGCGACGACGGCGACCGCGCCCCGCCATGGCAACTACGCGCTCGAGCAGGTCGCGTTCCCGAGCATCCGACTCGAGCTCGCCGACAACCTCTACCTTCCCCGGGACCTCGCCGTTCCGGCGCCGGCCGTCGTGCTCCTCGGGCCCTTCGGCTACGTGAAAGAGCACGCGCCGGACCAGTACGGCACGCGACTCGCAGACGAGGGCTACGTCGCCCTCTCCTTCGACTGCGCGCACCACGGCGAGGGCGCCGGGGAGCCGCGCCAGCTCGTCGAGCCCGCCCGGCGGATCGCCGACGTGCGCGCCGCGATCGACCTCCTCGCGGCGCGGCCCGAGGTGGACGCAGCAGCGCTGGCGGCGCTCGGGATCGGCGAGGGCGCCGCCGAGCTTGTCCACGCAGCGGTCGCCGATCGCCGCATCCAGGCGGTCGCGGCAGTCGCGGCGCGGTTTCGAGATCCTGAGAGCGATCTCGAGCGTGTCGCGGGCGACTCTCCCGCGGCCCGCGAACGGACGGGGGACTCGATGCGGCTGCTGGAGCAGCGACTCGCGCGAGCACGCGCCGCGAAGCGCCGCTTCGAGGAGACCGGCGAGGTGGAGTACCTCCCGATCACCGACGCTGCTCGCCCCGACGTGGCGCTCCCCGGGCTCGCGGCATGGGAGTGGTACGCGCGACGCGGAGGTCGCGGGCTGGCTCGCCCGCTGCCGCTGAAGGCGGCGCAGGCTGTCGGCGCCCAGCACGGAGGACCGGCGCGCCCGTGACGAGCAGCTGGTCACCGGATTGAGGGAGATCAACCCAAGATCAACCCTGGAGTTGACGACGCCTAGCCGGCCGCGGCGGACACACGCGCGGAGAGGCGGGGGCGGCGTGCCCCATCCTCATGGCGCTTCTCGAGGTCGTGAGCCGAACGGGCGCGCTCGCCGCGAGCCTGATCCCGTCCTGGGTGGTCTGGAGCGGTAGCGCCTCCACCGATCCGGGCGCCACTCCGGTAGCCCCCGGGCGTCTTGCCTCCGCTCCCCCCGGCGGCCGAGTGCTCCAGATCGCCGGCCCGCCGAGCGGCAGGACGGCCTGGCCGACAGGGGAGCGGAGGTCCTCGGGCTGATCGCCGAGGGGTTGTCCAGCACCGAGATCGCGGCGCGCCTGTACGTGGGGGAGGCCCTGTCAAGACGCACGTCAACCGGATATTCGCCAAGACCGGGAGCCGGGACCGCGCCCAGGCACACGACTACGCTCGCCGCAGCGGCCCCGCCGGCTGAGCGGCGAGACTCGCGGCAGGCGGTGCAGACTGGGGAGATGATCACCAGCACGAACCCGCGGACCGGTGCGCCGGCCGGCGAGGAGATAGAGGAGACCTCCGCCGGGGAGGTGGCCGCGCGCTGCCAGGAGGCGACGGAGGCCGCGCCGGCACTGGAGGCGCTCGGCCGGCACGGTCGTGCGCGCATGCTCCACGCGATGGCCGACGCCCTGGAGGCGCGCCGCCAGGAGGCCGTCGCTCTCGCCGATCTCGAGACGGCGCTCGGCGGCGCGCGCCTCGAAGGCGAGCTGACGCGCACGACCTACCAGCTGCGGTTCTTCGCCGAGGTGCTCGAGGACGGCGCCTATCTCGAGGCGACGATCGACCACGCCGGCTCGAGCCCGATGGGACCGAGGCCCGACCTTCGCCGGCTGCTCCGGCCGCTCGGGCCGGTGGCGGTGTTCGGCGCGTCGAACTTCCCCTTCGCCTTCTCCGTCCCCGGCGGCGACACGGCCTCGGCGCTCGCCGCAGGATGCCCCGTGGTGGTGAAGGGCCACGAGGCCCACCCGAGGACCTCGCTGCTCTGCGCCGAGGCGCTCGCCGAAGGGGGCGCGCGAGGCGGGGCCGGCGAGCACGCCGTCGCCATCGTCCTCGGCGTCGAGGCGGGGCGCCTGCTCGTCCTCGACCCCCGCATCACCGGTGTCGGCTTCACCGGATCGCTCGGGGGCGGCCGGGTCCTGCACGAGCTCGCCGCGACCCGCCCCTCACCGGTCCCCTTCTACGGCGAGCTCGGCGCGCTCAACGCCGTCGCGGTCTGCCCGGGGGCGGCGGCGCGGCGCGGGGAGGAGATCGCGGCGGGGCTGTCGGGCTCGTTCACGCTCGGAGCGGGCCAGTTCTGCACCAAGCCTGGGCTTGTCCTCGTCCCGTCCGGTCCGGCGGGCGACGCCCTCGCCCGGGCGCTCGCCGCCGAGGTGCGGGAGAAGACGCCGCAGGCGATGCTGAGCGCCCGTGTCGTCGACGGTTTCCTCGAGGGCAGCAGCCGCCTCAGGCAGGCGGTCTCGGTACGGTCGCTCGCCGAGGGTCGCCGCCGGGAGGCGGGCAGCGGGTGGTGGGGCACGCCGTTGCTGCTCGAGGTCGACCCTGACGCCCTCGACGGCCCCCTGCTCGAGGAGTGCTTCGGACCGGTGCTCGTGCTCACCCGCTACGACTCGGGCGAGCACCTTGCCGAGCTGCTCGGGCGCCTCGGACCCGCCCTCGCAGCGTCGGTCCACGCCGAGGCGCGAGGCGGCTCGGGCGGGCTCGAGGGCGAGGACGCGCCGCTCGCCGCCGCGCTCGTCGGCCAGCTCGCCCGCAAGGTCGGTCGCATCGTGTGGAACGGCTACCCGACCGGCGTTGCCGTCTCCTGGGCGATGCACCACGGCGGTCCGTATCCGGCGGCGACCGACCCGCTGCACAGCTCGGTCGGCGCGAGCGCCATCCGCCGCTGGCTCCGCCCGGTCGCCTATCAGGACGTGCCCGAGGCGCTGCTTCCGCCCGAGGTGCGAGACGAGCTGACGGCGGGCGAGCGACTCCCGCGTCGGGTCGACGGTGAGGCTCGTCTCGCCTGAGCCGGCTCAGGCGCGGCGTCTCGCGCCGCCGATCCGGGTGGCCCGGGCGGCCGAGAAGAGGGCGGCGAGCGCCATCAGGCTCATCGAGGCGTAGAAGGCGTCGTGGAGCCCTGACGTGAACGCCCGCGCGTCGTCGGCGCGCAGGCTCGTCGAGCCGACGAAGATCGCGAACGCGAGATGCCGGCTGATGCTGCGGGAGGCGATGAGGATGGCCATCGGGCAGGAGAAGACCATCCCGACGTTGGCGAACGTCCGCAGCATCCCGAGGAGATCCCGAAGGCGGCCGGCGGGGAGGCCTTCGTCACCGCAGAGTTGTTGGCGGGGAAGAAGCAGCTGTTCCCGAGCCCGTTGATGACCCCGCCGAGGACCACGAGCCACAGCCCAGTCGTTACTGAGAGGTGGGCGCAGACGAAGAGGCCGACGACCTGGACGCCGAGCCCGACCGTGGCGGGAAGGGCCGGCGCGAAACGGTCTGCCAGCTTCCCCGCCGTCGGCCCGGTCGCCGCACCGACCAGGTAGCCAGGGATGAGCAGGAGAGACGCGTGAACGGGCGAGAGGTGCCGTGCCCCTGGAGATAGATGATGACCAGGAAGAGCAGCGCGTAGTTGGCGAGACCCTGGAAGAATGACGCGTGCCTTCCCCGCGTTCGTGCAGGAGGCGCAGGGCGAACCCGACGCCGGCGAGTCCGATCGGTACGTTGATCCGGAAGATCCACCGCCACGAGACTGCGGGCCTGCGCATCGCTCACCATAGGGCAACCTCCGGGCTCGTCGCGCGCGAAGCCGGGCCCTTGCGATGTCGGGCCAGGCCGCGCACCGCGGCGTAGGGGCCATTGGCCCAAAGCCCGCTCAGGCGGGCTTCTCGGCGTGCCCGCCGAACTCCGATCGCATCGCGGAGAGCACCTTCGCGGCGAACTCTCCGTTGTCCCTCGAGGCGAAGCGCTCGTAGAGCGCCGCGGTGATGACCGGTGCGGGGACGCCGGTGTCGACGGCTGCCTCCACCGTCCAGCGGCCCTCGCCCGAGTCCGACACCCTGCCCGCGAACTCCTCGAGATCTGGCGAGCGTGCAAGGGCCGACGCCGTCAGGTCGACGAGCCACGAGCCGACGACCGAGCCGCGCCGCCAGACTTCGGCGACCTCGGCTACGTCGATCGCGTAGGCATAGGCGTCGGGATCGCGAAGCGGCGTCGTCTCGGCGTCCGCCGCGGCCTGCGCCTCCCTCCCGGCATGCGCATGGCGGATGATGTCGAGACCCTCGGCGATGGCTGCCATCATCCCGTACTCGATCCCGTTGTGGATCATCTTCACGAAGTGGCCGGCTCCCGCAGGGCCGCAGTGGAGGTAGCCCTGGGGCGCCGTCCCCGGCTTGTCGCCTCGGCCGGGCGTGGGCTCGGCGCTCGACCGTCCGGGCGCGATGCTCGCGAAGATCGGGTCGAGCCGCTCGACCGGCTCGCGCTCGCCCCCGATCATCAGGCAGTAGCCGCGCTCGAGGCCCCATACCCCGCCGCTCGTCCCGCAGTCGACGAAATGGAGGTGGCGCTCCTGCAGCCGCTTCGCGCGCCTGATGTCGTCGCGGTAGAAGGAGTTGCCCCCGTCGATCACGATGTCGTCCTCGTCGAGCACCGCGACGAGCTCGTCCAGGGTCTGCTCCACGAGCGCTGCGGGCAGCATCAGCCAGACCGCCCGGGGACGGCTCAGCTTGCCGGCGAGGTCGCCGAGCGAGCTCGACGCGATCGCGCCCTCCGACTGGAGCGCCGCCACAGCCTGCGGGACGACGTCGAAGGCGGCGCACTCGTGCCCGTCGTGCATCAGGCGGCGCACGAGGTTGGCGCCCATCCGGCCGAGACCGACCATTCCGAGCTGCATCGGCCTGCTCGTCGCCATGAGCTCCCCTTCCTCGCCGTTGCTTGCCGGCTGTCGTCGACTCCGGTCCCGGACGCCACCGAGGTAGCGCCTCGGCCATTTGAGTGCGGGGCGCAGAGCGCAGTCAATCCGCTGGGCCGGTAGTGTGGCCGGCGATGGCCGAGAGCGCGCTGCGCGCGCGTCCGGAGTGGCGCGCGCTCGAACGACACCACGCCGAGATCGAGGGGCGGCACCTCCGGGAGCTCTTCGCCGAGGACCCCTCACGTGGCGAACGTCTCGTCGCCGAGGCGGCCGGTGTCTACCTCGACTACTCGAAGAACCGCGTCAGCGACGAGACGATGCGCCTCCTTGTCGAGCTCGCGCGCGCAACGGACGTCGAGGCTCGGCGCGAGGCGATGTTCTGCGGCGAGCGGATCAACGTCTCCGAGGACCGCTCTGTGCTGCACGTCGCGCTGCGAATGCCAGCAGGCACCTCCCTCGTCGTCGAGGGGACCGACGTCGTGAAGGAGGTCCATCGCGTCCTCGACCGGATGGGTGCCTTCGCCGAGCGCGTGCGTTCCGGCGAGTGGCGCGGGCACACGGGCAAGGCGATCCGCAACGTGGTCAACGTCGGGATCGGCGGGTCCGACCTCGGCCCGGTGATGATCGG
>JAKAOD010000087.1 GCA_021823365.1 Actinomycetes bacterium
ACTCGTGGATAGTGAGCCAGAGGTTCGTCGGGTCGATGACGAGGTCGTACTCCCCCGGCTCGACGCTTCGAGCAGCGACCTTCTCGGCGAGCCAGCCCGGCAGCTGCTCGAGCTCCGCCTCGAAGTCCCAGCCCTCGCCGAGCAGGTACTCGTAGCCGCGGGAGGAGGGCGGCGCGCAGGTCCGCATCGTCTCGAACGAGCCGGTCGCCGCGTCGAGCGCGACCACCTCGAGGCTCGGGTGGACCCGGACGCGGCGCTGGGTGGTGACGGTGCCACCGAGGTCGGCGTAGTGCTTCTCCTCCGCGACGGCGTGCAGGCTCGCCGAGACGTGGTCGACACCGGCTGCCGCCAGCATGCGCCGGCTCCAGCTCCCGAGCAGCTCGACCTTGTCTGCGAGGGGGACCGCCGTCGGGTCGACGCGGTAGGGCGCAGTCCAGCTCGACTCGCCGTGGGAGGGCTCCTCGGCAAGCTCGACCGGCGCCGATCCGGCGAGCGAGGTGGCCCGCGCCATCTCGACCGCCTCGTCCACGAGCGCACGCACCGCCGCCGGGTGCACGGCGACCGTCCCGGCGAAGCCGAGGGCGGCGCCGTGGGCCACGCGGACCCCGACGCCGACCTCGAGATCGTCGGCCGCGCCCTCGACGGCACCGTCGCGCAGCTTGAGGTACTGGTCCCGGATCCGCTCGACCCGGACGTCGGCGTGGCTGCAGGAGAGCTCCGCCGCGCGCTCGAGCGCAGCGGCGCGCAGCTCGGCGAGCGGAAGCTCGAGCAGACCGTTGCCGCCAGCGACCATCCTGCTTCCTCCCGTGCGGACGCTAGCCTCGTCCGAGCGGTGACCGAGAACGAGCTCTCCCCTTCGCGGGGGCCATCGCGCCCTAGGCGGGCCGCCGGCGCGACAACGGCCCGGCGTGCCGTCGCGGCGGCGATCGCCGCGGGAGCGGTGGCGGTGGTCGTCGGCGGCGGCGCCGACGTCAGCGGGCGCCTTCCGGCCCGCCTGAGCCATCTCCTCGACCCCCTGGGCCGCCACGACCTCGCCGACCCCGGCTTCGGCTCGTGGACCCCGACCGATCTCCTCTCCGCGATCGGCGCGATGGTCGGCCGCCAGATCCCTCTCGCCGGCTGAGCGTGGGCGTGCGCGGCCGCATCGCCCGGCCCGCGGTGCTCGTGGTCGGGGCGCTCTCGCGCCAGCTCGGCCTCGGCGGCGGCTCGACGGTCGGCGGGCGGGCCGGGCTTCTCATCGACCCGTCGCTCCTCGGCCGCCTCGCCGTCGGGCGCGTCGTCACCCTCGTGTCGGGAACCAACGGCAAGACGACGACGACACGCCTGCTCGCCGAGACCCTCGGCGGACCTTCGGCCGTCGCGACCTCGACCGCCGGCGCCAACATGCCGGCCGGCCTCGTCGCCGCGCTCGCCGCGTCGCCGCCCGGCGCCCCCGGCGTCCTTGAGGTTGACGAAGGCTACCTGGGCCAGGTCGCCGACGCCGTCGCCGCCCGGGTGGTCGTCCTGCTCAACCTCTCCCGTGACCAGCTCGACCGCGTCGGCGAGGTCCGCATGGTCGCCGCGCGCTGGCGCGCCGCCCTCGCGCGAACCGCCGCGACGGTCGTCGCCAATTGCGACGACCCGCTCGTCACCTGGGCGGCCGAGCCGGCGCGGGACGTCGTGTGGGTCGCGGCCGGCGGCGGATGGAGCGACGACGCCCGACACTGCCCGGCGTGCCAGGGACGGATCGCCTTCGAGCGCGACAGCCTGGTGGCGGGCGCGTCGGCGGGCGCCACTTCCCCTGGCTCCCCTGGAACCCAGGAGGCGATGCGCCGGGGCTGGTCGTGCCGCTGCGGACTGCGCCGGCCCGAGCCGGCAGCGACCGTCGAGGCCGGGAGCCTCGTGATCGACGGGCGCACGGTGCCGCTTGCACTCTCCCTCCCCGGCCGGTTCAACCAGGCGAATGCCGCCATGGCCGCCGTCGCGGCGACGGTGCTCGGGGTCGAGCCCGAGCGGGCGCTCGCCGCGATGTCCGGCGTCGTCGAGGTCGCCGGGCGCTACGCCGCGACGCCCGCCGGCGAGGTCCGGGCACGGTTGCTCCTCGCAAAGAACCCTGCGGGCTGGAGCGAGCTCGTCGAGCTGCTCGCGGGCGGCAGCGGGCCGGTCGTGCTCGGCATCAACGCCCGCGAGGCCGACGGTCGCGACCCCTCCTGGCTGTGGGACGTCCCCTTCGAGCGGCTCGCGCACCGTGTCGCCGTCGCCACCGGGGATCGCCGCCGGGACCTGGCCGTGCGCCTGCGCCACGCCGGCCTTGCCCACGCCGTCGTCACCGACCAGCTCGACGCGCTCACCTCCGCTGGCGTCGCCGAGGTCGACTACGTCGGCAACTACACGGCCTTCCAGGACCTGCGCCACGCCCTCGGCCGGCGTAGCTCGATGGGCGGCGGCGATCGACGCCGGATGCACCCGCCGGGTCCAGATCTCGGCGGCGTGCTGTCGCGGTCGCCTGCGCCGCCCGCGCCCGTCCGCGCCGCCAGCCGCCGCCGGCGAGCCCCGCGGCTGGATCTCTCGGTCGTCGTCGTCCACCCGGACCTTCTGGGAACCTACGGCGACTCAGGCAACGGGCTCGTCCTCGCCAACCGGGCGGCCTGGCGCGGAATCGGCGCCGAGCTCGTGCTCGCAGCCTCCGACGAGCCGTTGCCCACCTCAGGTGACCTCTACTGCCTCGGCGGCGGCGAGGACGGGCCCCAGACCCGCTCGGCCACCGTCCTCGCGGGGGGCACGCTCGCCGCGGCGGTCGCACGTGGCGCAGTCGTGCTCGCCGTGTGCGCCGGGTTCCAGATCGTCGGCTCCGTCTTCCCCGGTCCGGGCGGGGCGCCGCAGGCGGGCGTCGGCCTCGTCGACGCCGAGACGGTCCGCGGCGGCGGCAGGAGAGCGGTCGGCGAGGTGCGCGCCATACCCGGTCCCGCCGCCGCCGCGCTCGGCGTGGGTGAGACACTGACCGGCTTCGAGAACCATGCGGGCGTCACGCGCCTCGGCCAGGGGGTCGCGCCCCTCGGACGCGTCGTCGCTGGCGTCGGCAACGGGGCCGTCAGCAGCTCGGGAGACTCCGAAGCGGCCGGAGAGGACGGCTGCGTCGCCGGGCACATCGTCGCTACCTACCTGCACGGGCCGGTCCTCGCCCGCAACCCCGCCCTCGCCGACGCACTGCTCGTCCTCGCGACCGGCGTTGCTCTCGAGCCGCTCGACGACGAGGAAGAGGCGGCGCTGCGCACCGACCTCCTCGGCGCCGCACACGCGCCGGGCCGGTTGGGTCGGCGGCGCGCGCTCGGGGTAGGTTAGGCCCAGATGGCAACTGCGGGTCTCGGGAGCGCTGCAGGCATCGAAGGGGAGGCACGCGGCCGCATCGCGCCCACCGGTTCGGTGGAGCGGGTGCTCGCCTACATGTCCCTCACAAAGCCGCGGATCATCGGCGAGCTCCTGATCACGACGGTGCCGACGATGCTCGTCGCGTCGCGGCACCTGCCGCCTGCCGGGCTCGTGCTGCTGACGCTGTTCGGCGGCGCCGTCGCCGCCGGCGGGGCGCACGCCATCAACATGGTCTACGACCGCGACATCGACGCCGTCATGGAGCGGACAAAGCACAGGCCACTCGTCACCGGGGTCATCTCGCCGCGGGGCGCGCTCACCTTCGGCGCGCTGCTGGAGATCGTCTCGTTCCTCGTGCTGTGGGGAACGGTCAACCTGCTCTCCGCTGGCCTCACCCTCGCCGCAGCGGCCTTCTATCTCGGCGTGTACACGATGTGGCTGAAGCGGTCCTCGTCGCAGAACATCGTCATCGGCGGCGCAGCGGGCGCCGTGCCGCCCCTCGTCGCGTGGAGCGCCGTGACCGGCCACCTCGCTGTCCCAGCGCTGATCCTGTTCGGCGTCATCTTCCTCTGGACGCCGCCGCACTTCTGGGCGCTCGCCCTTCGCTACCGCGACGACTACACGAGCGCCGACGTGCCGATGCTGCCGTCGAGGACGTCGACCGCCGGGGTCGTCCGGAGGATGGTCGCCTATACCGTCGCGCTCGTGGCGCTGTCGGCGCTCCTCGCCCCGACGGCCCATCTCGGCCCGGTGTTCCTCGCCGTCACGATCCTGCTCGGCGCGGCGTTCCTCCGGCAGGTGTGGACCTTGCGCGGCGACCCAAGCCCCCGGCGGGCGATGAAGGTCTTTGGGTTCTCGATCACCTACCTCACGCTCCTGTTCGTCGCGATGGGGATCACCGCCGTTGTCCAGCATCCCTGACGAGCCGCGCCGCAGCTCGCCGCGGCGCACGGACAAGCGGTGAGCACCGGGGAGCAGGCGGGCCACCCCACTACCCTGCTCGTCGGGCGACGCGCCCGCGTGCTCGGCGCCCTCCTCATCGCGCTCGCCGCCGCCTTCGTCGCCTACGCGGTCACCTCGGCCCAGTCGAGGAGCGCGACGACCTCGTCGACGCTTCCGACGAGCGCGCTCGCCGTGCTGCCGAGGGGCGAGCCGGCGCCGGCATTCCACCTCGCTCGCCTCGGCGGCGGCGTGCCGGTGAGGCTGGCGAGCTTCCGGGGCAAGCCGACCATCGTCAACTTCTTCGCCTCCTGGTGCCCAGACTGCCGCCAGGAGCTCGGTGCCTTCGGCGCCGTCTCCCTGCTGGACGGTGCCAAGGTGAGCTTCGTCGGCGTCGACACCAATGACCCGAACCCACACCTCGCCGAGCGGCTGCTCGCGAAGGCAGGGGCGCGCTACCCCGTCGGCGTGGACCCGGGTGGGTCCGTCGCCTCCTCTTCCTACAAGATCGCCTACCTGCCGGTGACCTACTTCCTCGACGGAGCGGGGCGGATCGTCGGCGCGGCCTACGGCGCGCAGAGCCGCGCCGGCCTCGAGCGATGGATCGCCCGCCTGGTCAGCGCATCGAGTCGATGATCTCGGCGACCATCTCCGGCGTCGTGTCGGGATGGAGGAAGGCGAGGCGCGCCGCCGGCTCGCCTTCCCAGGTCGTCGGCAGGACGAACGCCGTCTGCTCGGCGAGCAGGCGGGACGACCAGGCCGCATAGTCCTCCCGCTTCCAGCCGCGGCGGCGGAAGAGCACGACCGACAGCTCCGGCTCCCGCACCAGCTCGAGGTGCCCGGCGCCCTCGACCATGCGAGCCGCGTGGAGCGCGATGTCGAGCACCGCGTCGACGGCCTCGCGGTAGGCGTCGGTCCCGTTCACCGCGAGGGAGAACCACAGCGGCAGGCCGCGCGCGCGGCGCGTGAGGTGGACGGCGAAGTCGCTCGGGTTCCACTGCTCGTCGTCGTGCACGGGGTCGAGGTAGGCGGCGTCCTGGGTGTGGACGGCGCGCGCGAGGCGGGGCTCGCGGTAGAGGAGCGCCGCACAGTCGAAGGGGGCGAACAGCCATTTGTGCGGATCGACGATGAACGAGTCCGCTCGCTCGATGCCGGCGAAGCGCGGGCGGGCGCGTGGCGAGAGCATCGCCGCCCCTCCGTAGGCGGCGTCGACGTGGAACCACAGCCGGCGCGCCCGCGCCACCGCGCCGACGCCGGTGAGATCGTCGACGAGCCCCGCGTTCGTCGTGCCGCCGGTCGCGACGACAGCGACGACGTCGCCGCTCCGGGGGTCCGTCTCGAGCGCCGACTCGAGCGCCGCGCCGACAAGCCGGTGATCTCGGGCAGGCACGACGAGCAGCTCGGCGCCGATCACGTGCGCGGCCTTGGCCACCGAGGAGTGCGCCTCCTCGCTCACCGCGACGAGCGGTCGCCCACCTCCGAGGCGAGGCCCGACGCCGCGGCGCTCCGCCGTGTCGCGCGCGACGAGCAGCGCCGAGAGGTTGCCCGCCGTCCCGCCGGCGACGAAGCAGCCGGCGGCACCGGGGGGCAGCCCGGCGAGGCCCGCGAGAAACCGCAGCACCTGGTTTTCTGCGGCGACGGCGCCGGCCGCCTCGAGCCAGGTCGTCGCCTGCAGCGAGGAGCAGGAGACGACCATGTCGAACAGCAACGCGGCCTTCGTCGGGGCGGCCGGGATGAAGGAGAGAAAGCGCGGGCTGTCGCAGGAGACGATCCGGGTGGCGAGGTGCTTGGAGAACACGCGCAGCACCTCCTCGGCCTCGCTGCCCTCGGCGCGGATCAATCCCTCGAGGTAGCCCTCGAGGTTCTCGTCGCCCCCGCCGTAGTCGAGCGGGACCGGGTCGAGGCTGAGCCGCCAGCGGCAGTAGTCGAAGATCGACTCGGCGAGCCTGTCGTCGTAGCGGAACATCGGGTGGGCCACGGCTCCATCATCCCAGGCGGGGACCCGGTGCCCGGAGCCGGTCGTAGGCCGACACGGCGCCGTCAGGCGAGCGGTGCGGCGGCCGGGCGGGAGCGGGCCCGGGCGGGTAGCATCGCCGCCGGTGGAGATCGGCGAGCTCCTGGGCGCCGGTCTTGCGCGGGCGGTCGAGGACTTCCACGAGGGCGACGGCCCGGTTGCCGCCGCCCTCACTCCCGACGCGATCCACGACACCCGCGTCGCGCTGCGCAAGATCCGCTCCAACCTGCGTACCTTCGGGCGCCTGCTCGACCCTGCGTGGTCGAGCGCCGTGCGAGGCGAGCTCGCATGGTACGAGTCGGTCCTCGGCGGCGTGCGCGACCTCGACGTCACCGGCGCGCGGCTGCTCGGCGCCTCCGAGCGCCTCGACGACCGCAAGGCGCTCGCGGCGATCACCGCCCTGCTCGCCACCGAGCGTGCCGCGCGCCTCGGCGACCTGCAGGCGGGACGGGCGTCGCCCCGCTACACGACGACGCTCGCCTACCTCGCTCAAGCCGCGACCGAGCCGCCGCTTCGCGACCGGGCGCACCAGCCCGCCCGTGCCGCCCTTCTCCCGGTCCTCGAGCGCCCCTGGCGGGACCTGAGGGACGCGGCCCGCGCCGCCCGGCGGGCCTCAGCCGAGCGGTCGCTGCACGTCATGCGCATCCGTGCCAAGCAGCTGCGCTACGCGGCCGAGCTGGCGACGCCGGTGCTCGGCGGCGGGGCGTCGCGCTGCGCACGCGCTGCCGCGGGCCTCCAGCGCCACCTCGGAGTCCAGCGAGACGCCGTCCTCGCCACCGCCTGGCTCGAGCACGCCGCCGGGGAGGCGCCCGAGGCAGCCTTCCTCTGCGGCCAGCTCGCGGCAGAGCAGGAGGCCTTCGCCGAGACTCAGGCGGCGAGCTGGGAGAGACCCGCCCGTGACGTGCGCCGGGCCTGGCGGCGCCTGGCCGCCGGCCGCAGGGGTCGCTGAGCGGCTGCCCTCGTCGGCAGGGTCGACCGCCAGCCGCGTCCGCCCGCTGCCCGCCGACCCGGTACGAGGGGGTCAGCCGAAGCGGGCAGGCGCGAAGCCGCCGACGCCGGGGTCGGCGACGAAGAGGTCGCCCGCACGCGGCTCGGCGGCGAGCGCGGCCGGCTCGAGATCGGTGCGCGCCGTCGTGATGTAGAGGTCGTCGAGGCGCGGCCCGCCGAAGGCGACGCTCGTCACACAGCTCGCCGGGACCCGCACGATCGCGTCGAGGAGGCCCGAGGGCGTGAAGCGGCAGACGCGCCCTCCGCCGTAGCAGGCGACCCAGAGGCACCCGTCGGTGTCGAGGGCGATCCCGTCCGGACGGCCGTGCTCCGCCTCCTCGACCTCGAGCGTCCGGCGCCGCCCCGAGATCCTCCCGTCCATGGGGTCGACGTCGAAGAGGTCGACCCCGAGCGTCGGTGTGTCGACGTAGTAGAGAAGCCGTCGATCGGCGCTCCAGGCGAGCCCGTTGGAGATCGTCACACCCTCGACGAGCGTCGCCACCGAGCCGTCGGGCGCGAGCTGGAAGAGCGAGCCGAGCGGGCGGTCCTTGGCCCAGTCCATCGTGCCCGCCACATACCGGCCCCAGGGATCGACCTCGCCGTCGTTGAAGCGGACCGCCGTCCCGTCGACCGCGAAGCCCGGCAGGACGGCGAGCTCCTCGCCGCCCGGACCGGAGCGGGCGAAGTGGTCGTGGACGGCAAGGACAAGACCGCCGTCCGCGCGCAGCCCCACGGAGCCGACAGGCGCCCCGGTCGGAAAGCTCGTGTGCTCGCCAGACGTCGGCCGGAAGCGGTGGACGAGCTCACCCTCGATGTCGACGAAAAGGAGCGAGCGGTCGCGCTCGTCCCAGAGCGGCCCCTCGCCGAGCAGGGCGCCGACTTCCAGCGCGAGCTCGGCCTCGAGCTCCCTCGGGCTCACCTCGCTCGTCGGGCCGGCAGGAGCCCGCACGGCGGCAGCGAGGACCGCGCCCTCACCACGCCCCTCGTGGCGTGCGGCTCGTCCGGCACGGAGCATGATCCTATCGGGCGGCCGCACGACGGCGAGGACGCGAGCAGGGTCCTTCGGCCCTTTACGGCGCTGTAACGTGAGCGATAACGTTCGGGGGGTCGCCATAGGTCGGCCCGGGGACTCGCGTCCGATCTGGGGGGACACATTTCAGCAAGACAGGAAGGGGAGGCCATGGCAAACGACGAGCCAGGTGAGGTTTCGCCGGAGCGCTTCGAGGTGTCCCGGCGGCGCTTCTTGCGCAACGTCGGCGTGACCGCGGCGGCGGTGCCCTTCGCCGGGTTCCTCGCCGACACGCTTATCGACATGCCTGCGAACGCGAGCACGCGTGAGCGGGTCTCGGCAGGCAGGCGGGCGGCGCGCAACTCGGTCTTCGAGAGCGTGTACGCACCGCACTCGCCCTACAGGTTCACCTTCGTCAACCACGTCACGACGAACCCGTTCTTCGTGCCGACCCGCTACGGCTATGCAGACGCCGCGGGCCTGCTCGGGGGACGACCGTCGCGTGGCAGGGCTCGACCACCTCCGACGTGGGGCAGATGATCGCCGCCTTCGACGCCGCCATCGCCGCGGGGGTGAACGGGATCGCGTCGACGATCATCGCCGACACGTCCTTCGAGGCGCCGACGAACAAGGCGCTGGCGGCAGGCATCCCCGTCGTCGCCTACAACGCCGACGGCAACGAGCTCAACAAAGCCGACGTGGCCGCGAACCACTTCATGTCCTACGTCGGTCAGGGCCTGTACGACGCCGGGGTCGCCGCCGGGAACAAGATCCTGCAGAGCGTGAAGAAGGGCGATCTCGTCTCCGGTTTCATCGCCACCCCGGGCGCGCTGAACATCCAACCCCGGATCAATGGCGCACAATCGGTGCTGAAGCCCGCCGGCATCGACTTCCAGGTCGTTCCCACCGGCGCGCTGCTCTCGCAGGAAGCGACCGCCACCGAGGCGTGGTACCTCGCCCACAAGGACGTGAAGTTCATGTACGCCGTGGACGCCGGGTCGACCTCGAGCGCTGCCGCGGTGGTCCTGAAGTACAACCTGAAGGGGAAGGTCTTCGTCGGAGGGTTCGACTTCCTGACCACGACGGTCAAGGCGATCGCCAACGGTTCGCAGCTGTGG
>JAKAOD010000088.1 GCA_021823365.1 Actinomycetes bacterium
CGTTCCCGTCGTCAAGACTACAAAGTCGGCCGGCTCACTCCAGAGCGTGTGTGCCGACTCGAGGCCATCGGTGTGGTATGGGAACAGCACGATGCCGCTTTCAAGCACGGACTAGATGCGCTTCGGGCCTACGTCACCGAGCACGGGGACGCCGACGTGCTGTGCAGCTATACCACCCCCGACGGCTTCCGGCTCGGTTCGTGGCTGAGCACCCGGCGCAAGGACTACAAGGCCGGCAAGCTCGCTCTCGACCGCATTCGCCAGCTCGAGGAGCTGGGCGTCCGCTGGAGGATCCCTAACCCGACCCGATTCCGCGCCCCCTGCACAGAACAGATGACCGCCACGGTGGCGGTGTGCCTCGGATGAGGCTCGAGCAGGGAGCAGGCATCATGGATCGGATCACGACTGAGCAGATCATCCTCGCCGCGGTCGGAGCCGCAGGACCGGTTGGCGACGACCGGCCGGGCTGGCTCGACCGGGTGAGCGACTTGGCCGCAGAGATCACCGTCCTGTGCTCGGACCGCTCACGTGTGGCACGACGGGTCCAGGGAATCGTCAACTCGAAGGTGTTCACTGCGACCATCGTGGGCGGCAAGCTCGAACCCAGCTCGACGAGGGGCGTCGTCAACCTGCGCACCAAGGCGACCGAGCAGCACCCCGACAGCATCGAGCAAGCCAGAACCACTCGGACTGACAACCCTGACGGAGCGGCCATGTGGGCCAGGCTCAAGCAGCTGAAGGGTCACCGCGTGGTCGTGTGGGTGGAGGTACAGGAGTACAACGGCGGCCAGGGCAAGGTTCGCGTCGTCCAGCACGTCGAGGACCTCGGCATGGAGAGTTCCGCGGAGAGCGCGGCGTAAGCACTATGCCTCACTCGATCGACGATCTCGCAGAGCTGGTGGAGTACCACCTCGTCGCCTCCGCCCCGAACGACGAGGTGGCCCAACGCAACCTCGAACAGCTCGTGCACCGCCTCGAGTTGCTCGTGCCACGTCTGCTGCGAACCGAGACGACGCGTCTGGGCCGGCGACTCGTCGAGAAGCCGGTCGACGAGTGCCCTGGCTGCTTGGCCAACCGCGCGAGCGGCCTCGGCGAGGAAGAGGTCGCCCGGCGCCACGTGCAGGTCCGTGGAGCCGTAAGTGGTGCGGCGTGAGACCCGTCTATGGCTTCGACATCGAGACTGACACGACGGTGAACGGCCTCGACCCGCGCGTCTCCCGGGTCACCTCGGTCGCCGTCTGGTCGCTGACCGAGAAGTCCTGCATCGCCGGTGAGGACGAACGGGAGCTTCTTTTCGAGCTTGCCCGACTCGTCGACCGCCTGCCGGCCGGGATCATGGCCGGTTGGAACAGCGCGGTGTTCGACCTTCCGTTCCTTGCCACCAGGGCCGAGGCGCTCGGCGTCGAGCTGCCGTTCACGCTCGTCCCCGACCCGGCGATCGTCCCGAAGTACGACTTCACGCCGCCGCACACCTGCGGCTACCGGGCCTACGTCGGCCGGCACGTGCATGCCGACATCGCCTACGCCTATCGGCTCTACGCCAGCCAGTTCGGTGTGTCCTGGTCGCTCAAGCCGGTCGCACGGGCGTTCGGCGGCATCGAGATGATCGAGGTCGACCGGGGGCGCATGCAAGAGCTCTCAGCCGACGAGCTCGCCGCCTACAACCTGTCCGACGCCCGTGGGACCTGCCTACTTGCCCGTGGGCTGGGCGATCGTCTGGCGGATTGGCTGGACTCGCACCGCATCCGAGAGCTCGAGGAGATGCGGGGCAGCGCCCTTCGCGTGTAGGAGGTCGCCCGGTGCGCCGCCCTCTAAGAGGGCATGCGCTCCGCCCAATGCAGTGCAGCCGGCCAGCTCCGAGACGCAGAGGCGAGCAGTATCGCCGCCAGCGTCGGCTCCGGGGTGCTCTCGGAGCGGGAGGCGAGATGGCGCATCAGTGCGCTGCTGCACGGAGCCGACATCGTCGAACAGGTCGTCCGGCGGCTGTGCCTGTCTCGCCAGGAGGCCGCGGATCTCATCGAGTCTCTGTACGACCTCGCGTACGACGCGATCGTCGGCGTCGGCCGGCCGCCGAAGCTCGACCTCGCCCGTCTCGCCGCGGGAGCGTCGTTCTCGGGGTGGGCTCGCCAGTTCCTTTCCTCCAAGCAGGCATGCACGACCGCACGCCGGCGCTCGTGGGCGAGGGCCCGCCGGGAGGTGCTGACGATGGACGCCGGCAGACACGAGCCGCCTGCCGCAACGACGCTCGAGACCGAAGACGGCCATGCCGGTGAAGAAAGGCTCGACGAAGACAGGAGCGATGCAGCCATCGCCAGCTTCGGTGCGCACGCCAGGGGCCTCCGCCCCTGCGGCAGGGTGCATCTCAGCGCAGCGACGCTCGCCATGGCGTTCCAGCTGCCTCATCCACGTCGGGCCGTCGACCTGGCTTGTCGCGACGACCTGCTCGCCGTCATCGAGGCGGACACCGACGCGGTCCATTCGGCGCTGTGCCACATGGTCGACGGCGACGACGCCCCGGCTGGCGAGGACCTCGTGCACCAGGGTGTCGCCTTCATGTTCGCCGACTGGGCCGACGAGCAGATCTGCACGCTGCTCGGGCTCCAGCCGGTCGTCTCCCAGGCGCTCGCCATCGCCGCGCTGACCCCGGTCCCGCCGCCGCAGGCCCGCTACGTGAGACAGCTCCGGCGCCAGCTCGTCGGCTGTGGTGTCACGCCGGCAGCGGCGCGTCCCCTCGCCACGAGCTTCGCCGCCTTGGTGGCCGAGACGACGGCGTCCGAGTTCGACGCCCGCCACGCTCTCGACCTGAAGGACTGTGAGGAGCGGGCCTCGGACCGCAAGCGCTTCGAGGCCGTCGCCGAAGAGATCATCGCCCGCGGCTGGACGCAGCTCGGCGCGACCCCGGGCGACGTCGAGCGGCACCTCCAGCGCATGCTCGACCAGGTCTGTTACGGCGAGCTCGCAGCGGCCTGAGGTCCGGGTCGCACGGCGCGCGCAACGTCGATCTCGCTGCCCTCTATCTCTTCACCGTCGCACGACCACCGAGGAGCAGCGTCATGACTCTCGTCGCATCACCAGCCAGGGCGATCACACAGCTCGACGCCTCGCTCATCCGGGCGTTCCTCCGGGGCGCCGTCTCAGAAGACGTGCTGCCCGAGCCAGCTTTCGGCCCCATCGGCCAGGAGGTCTTCGAGCGCACGTACGCAAGGGAGCTGCCCGACGGGCGCAAAGAGACCTGGGCGCAGACCTGTCGTCGGGTCGTGGTCGGCAGCCTGTCTTACGTGGACCGCTCCCTCTCGCTGCCGGACGAAGACGTCGAGCTGTTCAGGCTCATCTACTTCTTCGCCGCCGTGCCGGCCGGACGGCACCTCTGGGTGACCGGGACCGAGTCGAGCAAGATGAGAGCTAACTGCTTCGTCTCGGGCTACGGGGCGAGGCCGTCCGACCACTTCGGCTATCTCGCCGCCCGCCTTTTCGAGGGGGGCGGGGTCGGGGCCAACTACTCGTCCGACTTGATGGCCCACCTGCCCGCGGTCGCCGGCTGGATCGAGCTCTGCGTCACCTGTCGAGGCGACCACGTCGACATCGACGCCGTGCGCCAGGCCGCGGGCGACAGCTTCGTCGAGAACGTGCCTGGCACGATCCTCGTCGAGGACACCCGCGAGGGGTGGGTGGACGCCTGGGGCGAGGTCGTCGAGCTGGCGCACCTGCCGGGCCGCCATCGCGTCGTCCTCGACGTCTCGGCCGTCCGCCCCTACGGAGCCCCGCTTCGGACCTTCGGCGGTCGGGCGTCCGGGCCCGGGCCACTTGTCTCGGCAACCAGGGCGATCGTCGGGGTGCTGAACGGCGCGGTCGCCGACGGCGCCAAGACCGGCCGGCCTCGTCGCCTGAGCGGCATGGAGACCATGCAGATCGACCACGAGATCGCCTGTGCGGTGGTCGCAGGCGGGAACCGGCGCTCCGCGCGGATGTCCATGATGCACTGGCGGGACCCCGACGTCTTCTCGTTCATCCACTGCAAGGCGGACCCGTTGTGCCATTGGTCGACGAACATCTCGGTCGAGATCGACGACGCCTTCGTCGAGGCGGTCGACGCTGGCGACCCGCACGCCGCTCGGGTGCTGCGTGAGGTGGCCGAGGGAATGGCATTGAACGGCGAGCCCGGTCTCGTGAACACGAGCGCCCACTCCGCCGACGAGCCGGTGCGCATCCGGACGACCAACCCTTGCCTTCGTGGCGACACCCGCCTCCTCACGAAAGGCGGCCTCGTCCCGATCCGTGATCTTGCCGGGTTGGATTTCGAGGTCTGGAACGGCAAGAGCTGGTCGCGTTCGACCGCATGGAACACCGGCGTGAAGCAGGTCTTCGAGGTCCGCCTGTCGAACGGCGCCACGATCGCGGCGACGGCGAACCACGTCTTTGCGACGGCAGACGGCGACGAGGTGCCTGTCGCAGGGCTCCTCGGGCGAAAGGTGCGGCTCCTGCCCGGCACCGAGTGGGAGGGGGCGGATCCGTACAGCTACGACGAGGCCTTCTTGCTCGGCTTTCTCCAAGGCGACGGGACCAAGCGAGCCGATTGCGGCGCGATCTCGGTCAAGAACACCGAAGCTGAAGTGGCAAGCATCCTGACGGCGTTCGGGTTCTGTCGGGAACCGAGCGGGTCGTGGTACGCGGGAGCTGCGACGCCGGCAGCGTCACTTGTCGCCAAGGCCGAGATGCTCGACGAGCACCTCCCGGAGCGACCTCTCCCGGCGTGGCTGTTCACCGCCCGCCCGCAGACGGTCAAGGCGTTCCTGAGCGGTCTCTATTCAGCCAATGGCGCCGCGCTGTCGGACTACCGCCGGGTGACGCTCGAGTCGACCTGCCGTGAGCTTGTCGGCGAGGTACAGCAGCTTCTTTGTGCCATCGGGATCAGCAGCACACCTCGGGCCTCCACCGTCGTGGCCGTGACCCCGGTCGGCAGCGAGGAGGTCTTCGACTTCCACGAGCCGCAGCGCCACTGGGGCTGGGCCAACGGCTTCCAGGCGCACAACTGCGGCGAAGTCGGTCTGCACTTCGACCCGACCGACGGCGCCGGCGAGAGCTGCAACCTCGGCAGCGTCGACCTCGCCCATTTCGGCCAGGACGACGCCGGGGCGAGGCGGGCTTTCGAGCTGATGGCACGCTTCTTGTACCGCTCCACGCTCAACCCGCACCACGACGAGCCGGCGCGGCGCATCGAGCTCCAGAACCGTCGCATCGGGGTGGGGATCATGGGCCTGCAGGGCTGGTGCGCTGCGCACGGCGTGACGCTGTCGGGCTTCGTGGATGCGCCCGAGCTGCACCGCAAGCTCGAGTCCTTCCGCAGGGCCGCCCGCCGCGCAGCCGACGACCTTGCCCGAGCGCTCGGCACGCCGCGCTCGGTCAAGGTGACCGCGGTCGCTCCGACCGGGACCATCGCCCAGCTCTCCGGCACCACCCCGGGCATCCATCCCGTCATGGCTCGCTACTTCATCCGCCGGGTCCGCTATGCGCACAGCGACCCGCAGCTCCAAGATCTCATCGCAGCCGGCCACACGGTCGTGACAGACATCTACGCGGCCAACACCTCGGTCGTCGAGTTCGTCGTCAGAGACCTGATCCTCGACCGTCACCCGGCCGGGCTGATCGAGCAGGCCGACGAGCTGTCGGCAGCGCAGTTCTTCGACGTCGTCGCGACGGTCCAGGAGCACTTCTGCTCCCCCGGGGACGGGAACGCCATCTCGGCGACGGCCCAGATCGCCCCCGACACCGACCCGGACGAGCTGATCGCCGCCCTCGTTTGCCATCTTGGAAGGCTCAAGGGCATCACTGTCTTCCCGAGGGTCTCTCGCGAGCTCGCCCCCTATGAACCGCTCAGCGAGGACGAGTACCTGGCACGCTCTGATTGGGGCCTCGTTCTGGTCGGCGACTCGAACGACGGCGAATGCGCCGGCGGAGCCTGCCCGATCCGCTGAGATGCACGAGGCGAGCCGATCTCGAGCTCGCTGCACAGATCGGTCATGCGTGTGTACGTCGCAGGGCCGCTGGCAGAGCCGCGCGTGGCGGCCCACTCTCGGCGAGACTCGCGAAGACCGTCTGCTCCACCCAGGAGGACCACCATGGCTGCCCGTTCGCTCTACGACTACGTGCCTCATCACCGCACGAAAGAGAAGCTGGACCACGTCGCGCGCCCTGTCAAGGTGAGTGAGCAGCTGCCCCACGGGAACCTCGCCGCCCGGTTCAACTCGTGGTTCGCGGTGAAGGTCACCAACGGAGTGGGCACCATGTGGTGCGCCTATGCGTTCGCCGCCCTGGCGCTCGTGAGCCTTCCCTCGGCCCTCAGCTCACACAACGCCGACACGCTTGTCTCGTGGGTGTCCCAGACCTTCCTCCAGCTGGTCCTCCTGTCGGTGATCATCGTCGGGCAGAACGTGCTCGCCACCGCGGCGGACAAGCGAGCCGAGGCCACCTACAACGACGCGGATGCCGTGCTGCACGAGGTCGTGAAGCTCCAAGAGCATCTCGCCGCCCAAGACGAGGTGCTCCAGAAACTGCTCGGCGAAAGAGCGGCCTCGTAGCGAGGGCGGTGGCGATGGCCCGACGGAGCTCGCCGCCGTATCGCGGCACGCCGCAAGTCACGAGGGCATTTCAGTGGACGAAGCTGGCGAACACCTTGACCGCCACGAGGAGCGCCGAAGCGACGAGGTAGACGCGCAGAACGAGCAGCCCCACGCGTCGCCCGGTGGACATGGTGGGTCGGGCGAGCACGTGCAACGGCGGCATCCGCCAGGTGGCCCGGTCGAGCTGGCGGACCTCGGCGAGACGGTCGGCTCCGGTGCCGCTGGCGAGTCGTCGCGCCCGAAAGGCGAGCGGCGCCACGACGAGCACGCCGACGGCGCCAGCGACGCCGAAGAGCACCTCGGTCAGCACCACCGCGTTGACCGAGGTGAACAGCGTCGAGGTGACGAGGATCAACGACAGCACCACCAGCACGGCGATGATCGTGTAGTCGAGCACGTTCTGCCAGGTGGTGTTCACCCAGGGACCGAGGACCTCGGTGTCGTTGCAGAGCAGCACCAGGAACACGATGGCCGAGGGGAGCAGGATCCCCGCCAGCACCTGGACGTACTGGGTGAGCGTGCCGAGCAGGTGGGAGCTGCCGGCGAGGACGGCGGCGGCGGCGAGGACGATCTGGCCGGCGTAGGCGCCGTAGAAGAGGGGGGCCGAGAGGACCGAGCGGTGCAGCGAGTGGCGCTGGTTGAAGGTGTCCCCGAAGGCGTAGGAGGTGGACAGCGACACCGCCCCTGCCCCCAAGATGGCGGCGACAAGCAGCATGATGGCCGACAGCGCGCCCGCCACCGGTCCCAACGTGGCGCGGATGGCGTCGTTGAACCAGCCCGAGTCGGCGTAGGTGGCCTGGGGCCCGAAGGCCTTGGTGTGGTTCAAGGCGAACGCGGCGAAGGCGATCATGGCGCCGGCGGCGAGCGTGGTGAGGATGGCGCCGAGGAAGGTCTCGGTCCGCTCGTAGTTGAGCCAGCGCGGGGTGATCCGCTTGTCCAAGATGTTCGACTGCTGGAAGAACAGCTGCCAGGGGGCGACCGTCGTGCCGACGACGGCGACGATGAGCAGGATCGCCGTGCCGCTCACCCCGCCCTGGACGCCGGGGACCAAGCCCGCGAGGATCGGGCCGGTCCTTGGGTGGGCGAGGAAGAAGCAGGGGGCGACGACGAGGCTGGCCGCCACGGCGAGGAGCATGAAGCGCTCCCAGCGACGGAACTTGCCAGTCGCGGCGAACAAGAAGAGCAACAAGGCGGCGGCAGGGACGCTGTAGTACTGCGAGATGCCGAAGTAGCCGAGAGCGAAGCGGATCCCGATGAACTCGGTGAGCAGGGTCAAGAAGTTCAGCAAGAACAGGTCGCCCACCGAGAACAGGTTCCACAAGCGCCCGAAGCGCTCCTTGATGAGCCGGGCGTGGCCGACCCCGGTCACCGCCCCGAGGCGGGTGACCATCTCCTGGGCCACGTAGAGCACCACGAACAGCCCCACGAGCACCCACAGCAGCGAGGTGCCGTAGTGCTGGCCGGCCTGCGTGTAGGTCTGGACCCCGCCGGCGTCGTTGTCGCCGGTCATCACGATGAGGCCCGGCCCCATGATGGCGGCGAGCGTGAGCAGGCGCTTGCGCCAGCTACCGCGGGGGGCATGGTCGTGCATCGAGATGGTGCCGAGGGACCCCTCGATGTCGCCGATGTGGGCCGGGTCCAAGACGGCGGGGGCGAAGTCGAGGGCACCCTCTTCGGGCATGTGGCTGAAGGTGGCGGCCCGGTCACGGATGGGCGTGTCGTCGCCGGCGGCGACCGGGCCGCGGGAGCGGCCGGGTGGTGCGAGCAGCTTGAAGGGCACGGAAGGACTCCTGTACGAGAAGCGCGCGCCCGAGCGCGAAGCCGCGCGGGCGCGGGGGAAGAACGGACACGGCGCGAGGCGCACGAGGGGGAAGCCGGTCTCCTGCCGCCGGACTACCCGTCGAAAAGGGCCGAACGAGTCAGCTGCTACACAGGGCTTCGGGCACAGACCCGAACTGAAAGCGAGGCGTCAGATCCGGGCAAGGCGAGGAGAGCGCCAGGTACTGGGAGGTTCGGATGGCACCTGGATCACCTCCTCGTGCGAGCGCGGTCGGACGTTGATCTGAATTTACCACTGCGCGCCGGACTGCAGCCAGCTCTGGGCCGTGATGATGACTGGAGCGACCGAGGGGAGCAAACGCCCATTGAGACCGGTCGACGGTGTCGGAGCGACAGGTTGACAGTTCCGCACCAGGGCCTGAACTGAGCTCACGCCGTCTTTGTGACGGACACCGCCTGGGCAGTAAGCAGGTCGCCCCCAGGGTTCATCCCGGAAGAACGACTCCCTCTCCCTCCAGGTTTCGATGTCGTCGATACGCTCTCGACGGCCGAACGACTCCATCGCTTACTACCCCCCTCGAGGACCCCGCGACGGCGCTCCGGGAGCACGCAAAAGGAGACCTCTGCATCGAAGCAGCCGTCGAGCTGCTGATCGAGCACCGCAGCTGGATGGTCCGAGATGACTTTATCTAGGAGCTCATCGAGTTCGTCAACGACACGATCGACACGCCAACGGCCCTCATGGACTGGCACTCCAGCGCCGAGCCGCTGGAGCCAGGAGGGCCGCTCGGGGTAGCGCGTAGTCAGCAGGCTGACCCGATTCAGATTCACGGCTCCCTACACAGGAATGGTGTGCTCGGTCGCGATCATGCACTCAACGGTGGCGCCAGCTTCATGGCGCTCGCGCCGGTCCTGCACCACGCCGTCGCCGGGCTGCCCGCCGCTCCCGTGCCCCTCGGCGTCGGCGGGGTGGTCGCAGCCGCGTTCGCTCTGCTCCCTGACATCGACG
>JAKAOD010000089.1 GCA_021823365.1 Actinomycetes bacterium
GGCTTCCATGTACGGCGACGACCTCCACCTCTTCGGGCTCGAGAACGTCGCTCGGTGCCTCGGCTGGGTGGTCACCGCGGACCAGCTCGTCGAGCGCCTTGTCGGGACCACGAAGACGGCGGGCATGAACCGGGTCCCCGAGACCAGCCACCGCGAAAGCCCTGACCGGGTGCCTTCGCCAGGCTGCATCGGTACAAAAGATCGGGCTCTTCGCGATGAGACGTGGGGCGGTGCCGGACAGGTGACCCTCCCATAGGGGCACCGGAGCAGGTCGTCGTTCGCGGACCCTGAGCCCGGAGACCAAGTGGGAGATCCTCTTGCATGGCGCCGTCGGCGAGATCGCCCGAGCCGGCGCGGCGCGTACGTGGGCAGTCGACGTGTCCACGATCATCGGCATGCGGCGCGGGCGTGCAGAGTCGTTCGACATCACCCCTCGAGATCGAGGCCGTCGATGGAAACCGGACAGCACGTCTGGGAGAGAGTCACGTCGGCATGGTCAGTCCGACGGGCTCGAGTGCGGCCGCCCTCGCTCGGAGCACGTACTTCTCGACCTTGCCGGTCGAGGTCTTGGGGAGCTCCTCGAAGAGCACCCGCTTGGGGCACTTGAAGTGGGCCAGGCGCTCGCGGGCGTACCCGATCAGCTCGCCGCCGGTGACATGCTGTCCGTCCTTCAGCGTCACGAATGCCACCGGCACCTCGCCCCAGACGGGGTCAGGGGCAGCGACGACCGCTGCTTCGAGAACGGCGGGGTGCGACACGAGCACCTGCTCCACCTCGATCGACGCCACGTTCTCCCCACCGGTGATGATGACGTCTTTGGAGCGATCCCGGATCTCCACATAGCCGTCGGGGTGCATCACGGCCACGTCGCCGGTCTTGAACCACCCGTCGACCAGCGAAGCCGCCGTCGCCTCCGGGTCGCGGTAATAGCCAAGCATGACGTCGTTCCCCCGAGCCACCAGCTCGCCCACCGTCGTGCCGTCGCCCGGCACTTCGGTGCCGTTCTCGTCGACCACCCTCAGCGGGCAAGCGATGACGTTGCTCACTCCCTGGCGCGCCCGGAGCCGCGCCTGATCGCCAGCCGGCAGGTCGTCCCACTCGGGCTTCCACTCGCACAGGGCGATCGGACCGAACGTCTCGGTGAGGCCGTAGAGGTGGGTGATGTGAATCGAGAGCTCCGACAGGCGTGCGATCAGTGCCGGAGAGGGGGGCGCACCGCCGGTGGCGATGCGGAGGGGCCGACCGACCGGCGCCGCTCGCTTGTCGTTGGCGAGCATGGTGAGGACGGACGGCGCGGCGCTGAGGTGGGTCACTCCCTCCTGGCGGAACAGACGCCACACCTCGGCCGGGTCGAAGCGGGGGAGACAGACGTGGCGCCCTCCGGCGGCGGTCACGGCCCAGGTGAAGCACCAGCCGTTGCAGTGGAACATGGGGAGCGTCCACAAGTAGGCGCTTTCGGCGTCGAGCCGGGTGTGGAATGCCATGGCCAGCGCCTGCAGGTAGGCGCCCCGATGGTGGTACATGACGCCCTTGGGCCCGCCAGTGGTGCCGCTCGTGTAGTTGATCGAGAGAAGTGACCGTTCATCGTCGACCGGCAGCGACACCTCCGGGGCGGCGGCGACCAGGCTCTCGTATTCGCTTTCGGGATGGCCCGCCTCGACGAGGCGCACGAAACCGCCGCAGCGGGCCGCCGCCGCGGTGGCACTGCTTTCCAGGGAGCGGTCGAAGAGCAGGACTCTCGCCCCGGAGTGCCCGAGCAGGGTCCCGAGCTCACCCCCGTTCAGCCGGGAGTTCAGAGCCACCAGCACGCCGCCGCACAGAGGTACGCCGTGATGCGCCTCGAGGAGCATGTGGGTGTTGGGGGCGAGCACGGCGACCCGGTCACCGGGCGCTACCCGGAGGCTCGCCAGCATGCCCGCCAGCCGGCGAGCGCGCTGCCCGAACTCGGCATACGTCCACGACTGGTCACCGTCGACCACGGCCGTGCGCTCGGCGAAGACAAGAGCCGAGCGTGCGAGGAACGACGCCGGCGTGAGGGGCGCGTACGAGAACGGTGCCTCCACGACCACCTTGCTCTCTTTCTTGCTGATCCAGACTCGAAGCCTACCGTCGCCCGAGGGCCGGGACAGGTGCCGGGCACGAAGCCGTCGTGGTTGCCTGTCTCTTCGTGCCAACGAGCACGGTTGGCCCTCAGCGCTCCCTTTCTGTCGAAGAGGGACGTCATGTCTGTCGAAGAGGGGCGTCGTGCCGATTGGCGACGTCGTTCCCGCTCGAAGCGCGTGGTGACACGCACTCGCGGTCGTCAGGCCGACGACCCTTGGGCCTGCCCATCGGCGTTCCTCGACGAGAGCAGCTCCTCGAGAAACGGCCACAAGGCGTGCCAGTCGCCGACGAACGTCACGTCGGCGGCGGCGGCCATCGGCGCTGTCGGGTTCGTGTTCACGGCCAGGACGATGCGCGACCGTGACATGCCGGCCAGGTGCTGGCTCGCACCGGAGATGCCGATCGCCAGGTAGACGTCCGGAGCAACCGTCTGTCCGGTCAGGCCGACCTGCTGGTCGGGACGTGCCCACCCCGCGTCGACAGCGGCCCGGGACGCGCCGACGGCCGCGTCGAGCTGTCCCGCCAGCTGCTCCACGTGGCGGAACCCCGCTTCCCCCGCCCCTCGACCGCCGGCGACCACAACCCGTGCCGCCTGCAGCCCGACCGGTGGCGCAGGAATGTGCGCGACCGAAGTCAGGGGGCCGGCTACCGGCGTCAGGTGACGGACGAGGACCGGCATCGACGGCGGTGGCGAGGAAAGAGTCTCGCCACCGCCGAAAACGGTCAGAACGACGCCGGTCGGGACGGCGCGGAGACGGTGCGAGGCCTTCCCGCCGAACGCCGACCGCTCGATGCTGAGCACGCCGTCTTGCACTTCGAGGGTGTCGACGTCCACCACCGGGCTGAATCCGAGCGCTCCGGCCAGTCGGGCGGCGACCACCTCGCTCAGGGGTCCGGCAGCGAACACGACCACTGGGGGCGGGGCGTCGCAGAGGAGCTCCCGTGCCGCCTGGAACCAGGTGTCGCCGTCGTCTGTCCCGGGTCGTGGAAGGACCCCGACCTCCAGCACCCCTAGGGAAGGGAAGTCGCAGACAGGTTCCTCCCCTGCAATGACCAGCGTTCGCACGTCGTCGCCGGCGATCGTGAGCGCCGCAGCGAAGGCGGCGGCACCGGCTGGGCCGTGCACCTCCTCCTCCAAGAGCACCACTGCAGCCGCGGTCACGTTCCTGTCCCCGGCAGCGCTCCCTGCTCTTCCAGCTCGGCGACCAATGCCTTGGCCACATCGGAGGGATCACCCCCCACCCTCCGGCCGGCCCGCCCCAGCCGCCGAGGGGATACCCAGTCGTCGGCGAGGCGCTCGACGCGTTCGGTATCCCCGAGCAAGGAGCCGACGTCCACGATGTCGACAGGCTTGCGGGCGGCGAGCAGCACGGCGCGGACGTTGGGAATGCGCAGGACCGTCGTCGGCGCGTTGGTGACACTGAGAACGGCGGAGGTCCGCAGGGTCCCCGTCCGGACCCCGCCCGTCACCTCTTGGGAGATCCGGACCTCGCCGTCTTGGGCGGTGGCGTCGAACACCCTGCAGAGGTACGGCAGGCCGCGCAAACCGGCGACGAGGGCACCCGTCACCGACCGATCCCAGTCGCCGGCCTGGCGGCCGGCGATGTACAGGTCTGCTCGGCCCAGTCGGTCGGCGCCCGCAGACAGCAGCCGGGCCGTCACCAATGGGTCGGCCCACGACGACGGTCCGTCTACTCGCAAGACAGCTTCCGCACCCAGCGCGCGCGCGGTCCGCAAGGGCTTGTCTTGCTCCGGCCCCCCCATCGCCAGCGCGCGCAGCGAACCACCCGTGCCCTCGATGATGCGCAGGCTGAGCTCCAGAGCGTTCTCCTCGAAGGGACCGAGCACGAAGGGCACCCGGCTCGTGTCCTGCCTACCGTTGTCGAAGGCGAAGCTCTCGGGTGGCCCCGCCGGATCGGGGATGGCCTTGAGGAAGACGGTAACGTCCACGGCCGGGTCCTCTCAGCGCAGCTGCTTGGCCGCCTTGAGCAGCAGCGTCCGGTTGGCCCCGTCGGAGTGGAGGAAGGCGGCAGCGTCCCGCAGCAGCTTCTCCATGCCCGCCTCTCTCATGTAGCCGTACCCGCCGTGCAGCTCCAGCGCCCGGGTTACCACCTTCCACCCGACCTGAGATGCCAGCACCTTCGGGAGGGCACCGAGCATGGGGTCCCACGCCTCGGGGTGGTCGCCGGCCCAGGCGGCGTGGAGCACATAGAGCCTGGTCGCGTCGAGCCACATCCGCATCTCTGCGAGGTCCGACGCCACGCTGTCGTGGTGGATGATCGGTCGTCCGCCCTGCACGCGTTGCCGGGTCCAGGCGAGCGCCCGCTCGTAGGCGGCCTCGGCCAACCCGAGCACGGTGGCACCGGCGTAGGCGTTACTGGCGGGGAAGAAGGTCTGCTGCACTTGGAAGCCTTGGCCCGGTTCTCCGAGGACGTCCTCGTCAGGGATGAAGCAGTCCGTGAAGATCACCTCGGCGTTGTTGGCCAGCCGCTCGCCCAGCTTGTCGTGCACTCGACCGATCGAGAGGCCGGCCGTGTCCCGGGGAACGAGGAAGGCCGTCGATCCGTGCTCGAGGGACCGGTCAGTGTCGGTCTGGGCGAAGACGATGTAGAGGCTGGCTCTGTTGCCGTTGGAGATGAAGTGCTTGAGTCCGTCGAGCAGCCAGCCGCCGTCCACTCTCGCCGCCGTCGTGGCGTAGCGGGCACCGTCGTGGGGCACGAAGTAGTCCGATGCCGTGTCGGGCTCGGTGAAGGTGATGGCGAGCAACGCCCGGGGGTCGGCCGCATAGCGCGGGAGGTGGCGAGCCCGCTGATCCGCGGTGCCGGCCGCCTGGATCGTCTGAGCCAGCTTCCAGGTCTGTGCGAAGACGACGGCCAGGCCCATGTCACCCTTCGCCATCTCCTCCACCGCCAGCGCCGTAGTGGTGAAATCGGCTCCGGCTCCGCCGTACTCCTCGTCGAGCGTGAGGGTGCGCAGCCCTGCAGCGGACGCCTTCTCGACGAGCTCCCACGAAAAGCAGTCCTCGGGCCGGTCGTTCCGGTCGAGCCCAGCAGCTACCGGGACCACCTCTCGGGTCACGAACTGCCGCACGAGCTCGACTACCGCTGCCTGCTCGTCGGTCAACAAGAACGCCATCGTCGATCACCTCGCCCGCTCATCGACTTCCGACTACGACCGCGCCCCGCCCCAGCACCTGGCTGCGTCCCAGCCGCTCCAGCAGCGCCGGCGCCCCCTCCAGGTCGCTGCGTTCGCCGATGACGGGGCGCACTCGACCGTCGATCACCAGGTCGGCTGCCCGAGCGAGCTCGACCCGGCTCGCGTAGCGCGAGCCGAGCACCGACAGCTGGCCGAAGACGAGCTGGCGCGGCGCCACCGCCGCCGTCACCCCGGGGAAGGTGGTGAGGAGCACGAGGCGGCCGGCGGCGTCGAGGTGGTCGAGGGACCATCGGAGCGTGCGGGCCGTCCCGACGAGGTCGACGACCACGTCGGCCGCCCCGCCCCAATGAACGGGGAGGGCGGCCCGCCCGAGCCGGCTGGCGTCCAGCGCCGCCACCTTCAGCTCGTCGGCCAGGAAGGCGAGCTTTTGCGGGTCGACCTCGAGCCCGACCACTTCCGCCCCGTAGACCTTCGCCACCTGGACCATGTGGGAGCCCACACCGCCCCCAGCGCCGAGCACGGCCACCCGGTCCCCTGCCGTGATGGCGGCCCGGCCGGCTACGTGGACCGGAGTGGCCACCGCGTCGGGCACGACGCTGGCCTCGACTGGGTCGAGGCCAGCGGGCAGCAGCACCAGGTTGCGCGCCGGGAGGGTCACGCGCTCGGCGAGCCCGCCATGGCGCTGGACGCCGATCACCCCCAGCCCGTTGGGGCACAGCGGCTCCTGGGCGCCCAGGCACCACCGGCACCGGCCGCAGAAGAGGTAGAAGTGCGCCGTCACGTCCCGACCGAGGAGGCGTTCGTCCACTCCTGGGCCGGTCGCGGTCACCGTGCCCACCAGCTCGTGCCCTGGGACGACGGGGAGCAGCGCCGGGTCGTCGCCGAGGTCGCCCCGCAGGCAGTTCCGGGTGGTGAGGCCGACGCCGCAGGCTACGACGTCGGCCACCACCTCGCCCGGCCCGGGCTCGGGGTCCGGCATGGTCTCCAGGCGTGGTTCACCTCCGAAGCGGCGAAGGACGAGTGCTTTCACCCTTCCTCGGCCGCCGCTGGCCCGGCCCGGTGGGCCGATGACCTCATGCGGTGGGCTGGCCCTTCGAATTGGCTGTGAAGGTCGCCAGCCATGTGGACACCGACAGCAGGCCCCGTGGCGGGACGTTCCTGAAGGTCTTGATGGGCACGTCCCGCGCCGACCCTGCCTTGTCCTCGACCTTGCAGATGTAGGTGTTCTGCACCGGCGAGTGGTACTTCTTTGTGATGTGGACCGGGCCCCGAGGAGCTGCGATCCTCACAGCCAGCATCGCTGAAGCCAGCCTCTTCTCGCTGGCCGTTGTTGTGGACTTCACTGTGGCTTTGACCGCCCTCAAGGCGTTCACCAGGATCTCGGCCTTGGTGTAGCCGGCCTCCGAGTAGTAGGCGGGCCAGAGGTGATAGGTGGAGTGGTACAGGTTGACGAAGGCCCGGTTGGCTGGGGTGGGGATCTCTGTGCAGTACTGCGAGACGCCATAGGACTTCGGCCCCGTAGCAGCTTTCACTGTCGCGGTCGCGAGCACCGACTGGTCGACCGTGGTGGTGAAGCCGAGCACGGGGATCTTTGTCTTGAGGCCGTACGCCTTCATCTGCGAGTAGAAGCTGACCCCCTGGGCCCCGAGGAGCTCCGTGAACACCGCCTGGGTGCTGGACGGGATCTCCGAGACGTAGGTCGACATGTCGGCGACTGTGACCGGCGGCCAGATGGCCTTTGTGATCTTTCCGCCAAGCTTCGTGAACTCCTTGATGAACCCGCCGGCATCTTCCCATCCGAACGCGTAGCCGTCGGCGAGCGTCGTCACGTGGCGCCAATGCATTGTGTTATAGGCCCACTTGGCCCCCTCGGTGGCGACCTGGTAGGCATCCCAGCCGGACGTGAAGCCGAGCTTGTAGGTCTGGTAGTCCTTCATCTGGGTCGGGCTCGCGAGGAAGAGGTCGTCCTCCGGAACGCCCTGTGACAGCACGTAGGGAGCAGTTGCAGCGATCTCGTCGGCCAGTAGCGGGCCTTCCACGACGTTGACGTGGAGTGTCTTCACCGCTTTCTTCGCATCGGACAGGGCGACCGTGGGTGTGCCGTGGGTTGTCAGGTACGTCACCGTGATCTTGTGGCCGTCGACCGTGCCGCCGAAGTGCTTGAGGCCGAGGTTGAACCCGTTCTCCTCGTCCTTGCCGTTGGCGGCGGCGGTGCCGGTCAGCGGGACGAGGTAGGCGATGTTTATGGGGCTCTTCTTGGCCGGCGCTGCGCCCACCGTGCCGACCGCACCCACACCGGCCGCGAGGGATGCTGCTCCGACCAGGGAGGCGCCCACCACCCTGCTGCGCCTCCACCATACAGGCGACCGTCTCATCGAGATACCTCCTTTACCTGTGGCATTCTGACGTGGTTGTCGTGTTTGTCGTCGCTGGTCACTGGCAGGCGAGACCGGTGCAGTCGCTCAGTAGAGCGGGACCTCGGCGATCTGCTCGGCCGGCCACTTGCTGAGCACTTCGACTCCGGTCGCCGTCACGCGCACGACCTCTTCGATGCGAACGCCCCCGACTCCGCGCACACCGTGCTGGGTCTCGATGGCGAAGGTCATGCCCTCTTCCAGCTCCACCGGATCTTCCAAGGAGACCGCACGCCAGATGATCGGCGGTTCGTACAGGGTGAGGCCGATCCCGTGCGCCCAGTTGCTTCCGGCGGTCTGGTCCTCGGTCTCCACGAGGATGTCCCCCCACACCTCGGGGCCGGAAGGCCACTTCGAGGCGACGTCGCGGGTGGTGGCTCCCGGCTTGATGGCGGCGATGCTCTCCTGCAGCCACTCGTAGCTGCGTTGGTAGGCATCCTTGATCTCCGGAGACGCCTTGCCGCAGCTGAAGGTCCGGTAGTAGCAGATCTTGTAGCCGAGGTACGACGTGTTGTAGACGTCCATGTAGACGCTGTCACCTGGTCGGATGATCCGGTCGCTCTCGTCGCGGGGGTTCGGCCACGAGAACGGGCCCGAGGTGACGAAGACGCCCGAGTAGATCTGGGCACCGAGATCGTAGGCCTGCTTGTGCACAATGCCCACGAGCTCGCTCTCCCGAATCCCCGGGCGCAAGTTGGCTGCCAGGGCGCCGAACATGGCGTCGCCGATGGTGCAGCAGGTGCGGAGACACTCCACCTCGTCCACGTTCTTGATCTTGCGGGCCTCCCACATGACGGACGTGCCCGATACCACCTCGATCCCCGCCCGGCTGAAGGCGTCCACGAGGGTGGGATCCCACGCATCGAGGGCCAGCCGCTCGCCGGTCACGCCGGCCTCGGCCATCTCGCCTGCGATCTGCGCCACCATCTTGCGGCGCTGGGTCTCCCACGCGCTGGGGCCCATCGTCTGGCCGATCCATCCGGCACCGGTGATGGCCACCTTCACCTTGCGGAGCCACGGGGCGATGTTGCGGGTGTGGTAGCCGATCTCACCCTGCTCGAACAAGACCGGACCGGCGTTGGCCGTGAGGA
Organism: Actinomycetes bacterium; assembly: GCA_021823365.1. The sequence continues at coordinate 8,765 of JAKAOD010000089.1, forward strand.
GGGCGTAGCGGAGGCCCGATGCCGGCGTCGTCCAGTACGGGTTCCACGTGCTCGTGATGTAGCGCATGTTCCACTCGTTGATGGCCAGGACGGCACCGATCCCTTGCCGCCGCAGCTGTTCCTGAACGCGCCCGACGCGGTAGCTGCGGAGGCGGTCCATGTCGATGCGCTGCTCCCAGTCGACATGCTGGGTCCCGTAAGGCTGGCGCCCCGCGTAGTCGGGAACGAACGGGTATTCGAAATCGACGGACCGCCGCTGCTCGGTCGTCAGGGTGTCGAGGAACGCCTCTTCATGAGCCGTCATGCCCCCCTCCTTGTCTCACGATCTCGAACGCACCGACCTGCCAATAGACTACTACTATACGATAAGTTACAAGATTGAGGAACGGCCGGATGACCGCAATGTCCGGGTGCTCGCCGCCAGGTCGCCCACCTGTGCAGGCACTGGTCGAGTCGATGGAACCGATCTGGCATTCAACCGGGATCTGACGGTCGTCGTCGTCGGTGACGCCGTGGCTTCCATGTACGGCGACGACCTCCACCTCTTCGGGCTCGAGAACGTCGCTCGGTGCCTCGGCTGGGTGGTCACCGCGGACCAGCTCGTCGAGCGCCTGGT
>JAKAOD010000090.1 GCA_021823365.1 Actinomycetes bacterium
GCCGGGTGCGGAGGGCGACCGGGACGTCGTGGGCGCGCCCGGAAAGACGGCCCCGGCGGAGAATGCAGCCCGACAGCCGAAGTCCGGCCATCTCGACGCCCTGCGCGACATCCTCCGGAGCCGGGAGGCCTTCGGAGCGATGATCGCCGGGACGATCGCAGCCGGCGGGCGCGGCCTGGGCACCTTGGCGGTCTTCGTCCCCGCGTACCTGAAGAGCGGACTCCACCTCCACGCGCTCACCGTCGGGGCGCTGTTCACCGCGCTGCTGGTCGGCAGCATCCTGGGGCCGGTCATGGCCGGGTACGTGGCTGACCGCGTCGGGCGGCGGCGCGTGCTCCTGGTCGTCTACGTCGTGGGCGCAGCCACCATCGCTGCGTTCGTGATGGTCGGCAACGACCTCTTGGCGCTCGTGGGCGTCGGCGTGATCATGGGGATCTTCGCCTACTCGGAGTCGCCGCTGCTCCAGGCGGTGTTCGCCGACGGCCTGACCGGCACGAGCCACCAGGGGGCGTTCGGCTTCTACTTCGCCGTCTCCTACGGCGTCGGCTCGCTCTGGACGATCGCGTTGGGCGAGGTCATCGCCACCGTCGGGTTCCATTGGGCCTTCTACGTCATGGCTGCGTCCTTCGTAGCCGCCGCGGCCGTCATCGTGTGGGCGCGCCCACGTACGACCTGACGCTCGGGCACGGCGCCCAGCCGACGGCGCCCAGTCGACGGCGCCCAGTCGACGGCGCCCGGGCCAGTGCGCTCAGGACTTGAAGAGGAACGCCTCCTCTTCGGGGTCGAGGAAGAGGCGGATCTCGTCGGCGAGAGCGGGGTGGGCGGCGAGCCCCGGGTCCTGCCCGGCCACCGACTCCGCGACGCGGCGCGCCGCTTCGAGGAGGTCGGCGTCCCTCCGCAGCGACGCGAGCCTGAGGTCGCTCCTGCCCTTCTGGCGCGCGCCCAGGATCGTGCCCTCGCCACGCAGCTCGAGGTCGACCTCGGCGAGCTCGAAGCCGTCGGTCGTCTGCACCATCGCGGCGAGGCGGCTCGACGCCTCGGGCGTCTCCGCAGGCCCGAGGAGGTAGCACCAGCTCGCTCGGTCGCTCCGACCGACGCGGCCGCGGAGCTGGTGGAGCTGGGCGATGCCGAACCGGCCCGCGTCCTCCACCACCATGACGGTCGCCTCCGGAACGTCCACGCCCACTTCGACGACGGTCGTGGCCACCAGCACCCCGGTCGTCCCGTCACGAAAGCGCGCCATGGCCCGCTCCTTGTCGGCTGCGGGCATCTGACCGTGGAGGAGGCCGAGCGCGAGACCTTCGAGCGGCCCTTCGGCGAGACGTTCGAGCTCTTCGGTGGCCGAGCGCGCCTGGACGCGTTCGGAGCCCTCGACGAGGGGGCAGACGACGAAGGCGCGGCGGCCCTCGGCGACCTCGGTCCGCACTCGCCACCACGCTTCCTCTTCGGCGTCGGGGGTCGGAGCCCAGACCGTCTCGACCGCGCGTCGCCCGGGCGGCAGCTCGTCGAGCACGACCATGTCCAGGTCGCCGAAGAGCACCATCGCCGCCGTCCGAGGGATCGGGGTCGCGGTCATGACGAGGAGGTCGGGATCCGCGCCGGCCCCGGGCCCCTCGGCGCGTGCGACAACGGACTCGCGTCCTTTGTCGCGAAGCTGCGCGCGCTGCTCGACCCCGAAACGGTGCTGCTCGTCGATCACCACGATCCCGAGCGAGTGGAAGCGCACGTCGTCGGTCAGCAGCGCGTGCGTCCCGACCACCACGTCGATGTCGCCCGATTCGAGGTCCGTGCGCAGGCGGGCCCGCTCGGCGGCGCCGGTGCGGTTCGTGAGGAGCGCCACCGAGAGCGGGCGCCTCCCGCCGAGCCGCGCAGGGTCCGGCACCGACAGGCCGCCGACGAGGGCGGCGACCGCGAAAAAGTGCTGCTCTGCGAGCACCTCGGTCGGCACCATCAGCGCTCCCTGGTGACCGCCTTGCACCGCGGCGAGCAGCGCCGCCAGCGCGACCACCGTCTTTCCGGACCCGACGTCGCCCTGGAGCAGCCGGTGCATGGGCAGCGGTCCGGCCATCTCCGCCAAGATCGCGGCCATCGCCTTGCGCTGCGCCTCGGTGAGGCGGTACGGCAATCCCGCGAGGAAGCGCTGGACCAGCGTCCCGCCGCCGGCGGCGGGCTCCACCACCTCGCGCGGCGATACCTGGTGGCGGATCGCCCGGGCGTCTCTCTCGAGCGCGTGCCGGCGTAGGACCAGCGCGAGCTGGAGCCGGAACAGCTCGTCGAACGCCAGCCGGCGCCGGGCGGGGACGGTCTCGCGGATCGAGCCGGGCACGTGGATGTCGCGCATCGCCTTCGTCCTGGCGATCAGGCCGAGCTCGCGTCGCCACGCGTCGGGCAGCGGGTCCTCGAGCACCCCCGCGCGCCGGATCGCCTCCTCGAGGAAGCCGCCGATCTCCCAGCTCGACAACCCGACCTTCCCCGACGCCCGGTACACCGGGACGATCCTGAGCGTGCGGCGCCTGCGGACCTCCTCGTCGTCGACGTCGTCTGCCCCGACCACCACGTCGACCAGCGGATTCGTCATCTGCCGGCGACCGCGGAAGGTGTCGAGCCTCCCGAAGAAGAGCGCCTCGGTCCCCGACGGGAGCTGGCGGGCGCGCCACGGCTGGTTGAAGAAGACCACCTTCACCCCCGCGGTCCCGTCGTGCACCGCGAGCTCCACGAGGGTGCGGCCGCTGCGAGCTCTCCTGGCCCGCGTCTCCCTCACGGTCGCGAGGACGACGGCCTCGTCCCCGACGGCGAGATCGGCGAGATCCGCCCGCCGGCTCCGGTCGATGTAGCGAAACGGGAACGTCGTGAGCAGGTCGAAGATCGATTCGATCCCCAGCTCACCGAGCGCCTTCGCCTTGCGCTCGCCGAGCCCGCGGAGCCGCGTGACCGGGATCTCGACCAGCTGCCGAAGCGAGCGCGCCGGTGCACTCGCGCCGGTCACTCGATGCCGAAGAGGTAGGGGTACAGGGGCTGGCCGCCGTGGTGGACCTCGGCAGCCAGGCCGGGGTGGTCCTCGTGCAGCCATTCGGTGATGCGCCGCGTCGCCGCCGCCGTCGAGCCCTCTCCCTCGATGACCGTGACGAGCTCGTGGCCCTCCCCGAGGAGGGCGTCGAGCAGCCTCAGGGCGGCGCCTTCGGGCGAGTCGGCGACGGCCACGACCCCCCCGCGAGACATCCCGATCCACTCGCCCTCGCGCACCGGGCCCGCCTCCGTCTCGGCGTCGCGCACTGCTTTCGTCACGGCCCCCGGCAGCACCCTCGTCGCCGACGCGCGCATCGCCTGCGCGTTCTCGTCCGCGTCGGCCGCGGGGTCGTAGGCGAGCAGCGCCGCGAACCCCTCGACGATGCTGCCGGTGGGCACCACGCGCACCGTCTTTCGGGTCAGCCCGTCCACCTGGCCGGCCACGGCCTCGATGTTCTCGTTGTTCGGGAGCAGGATGACGCCGTCCGAGCGCAGCGACTCGACGGCCTCCACCAGCTGCGCGGTGGAGGGGTTCATCGTCTGACCTCCACGCACGAGCCGCTGCACGCCGAGGGAGCGGAAGATGCGGCCGACGCCGTCACCGGCGACGACCGCCACGACCGCGGTCCGAGGCACCGGGACCTCGTGCGCGCCGGGGTCCCGGTCAGCGTCACGGACCCAGCGCTCCTCCTGGACCTGCTCTTCGAGGTCCGTGACGCGGATCTGGTGCGGCCGCCCGATGTCGATCGCCGCCTCGATGGCCGCGCCGACGTCGTTCGTGTGGATGTGGCAGTTCCACTCACCGCCCCCGCCCACCACGACGATCGAGTCCCCGATGTCGGACCAGACGTCCCTGAACGCGTCGATCGAGTCGTCGGGCGCGTCGAGGAGGTACATGACCTCGTAGCGAAGGTCGCCCGCCTCGCCGGCACCACCTCCCACGGCGGCGGGCGCCACGGCGCGTCCCGCTGCGACCCCTGCTCCGCCCGGTGCCCCCCGCACGGCATCCCAGGCGAGCTCCTCGTCACGCGCCTCAGGAGGGGGGCGCCCGTCGACGGCCGAGAGGAGCGAGTCGAACAGGAGCAGGTAGCCGGCACCCCCGGCGTCGACGACCCCGGCGCGCGCGAGCGGCTCGAGCATGGTCGGGGTCATCGCGAGCGCCTCGCCCGCAGCCTCACGGGCATGCTCGACCACCCCCAGGAGCGTCTGGTCTGCCTTCAGCCCGGCGACCGCACCTTCGCCGGCAGCCCGCGCCACCGTGAGGATCGTGCCCTCGACGGGCCGCACCACCGCCTTGCGTGCGAGGTCGCTCGCCACCACGAGGGCGTCGGCGATCGCGTCGGGACCCGCCTGGTCTCCAGCCCCGAGCCGCTCGGCGATCCCGCGGAGCAGCTGCGACAGGATCACCCCCGAGTTGCCTCGAGCCCCCATGAGCGAGCCGTGCGCCATCGCCCGGCACACGTCCGCCATGGACGCCGAGCCGTCGACCCCGTCGAGCTCCTTCACGACCGAGTCCAGGGTGAGGGCCATGTTGGTCCCGGTGTCGCCGTCGGGCACCGGATAGACGTTCAGCTGGTTGAGCCGCTGGCGGTGCGTCCAGAGCGCGTCCCGAAAGGCGACCATGGCCGCTCGCAGCTCTCGTGGCCCCAACGCGACGGCCGGCCTCATCGCCCGGTGATGCTAACGTTGCCGCCGTTCGTGACCTGAAGGTGCCTGCCGCGCCGCTGGCGCCGGGGGCCTGCGGAGGCCTGCGCTGGTCTTCGACGAGGTAGCGGGGCGACAACGGCCAGGAGGCGAAGGCGATGGCATCGGTATGCGAGCTCTGCGGCAAGAAGCCGTCGTTCGGGATGAGCCTGAGCCACTCCCACCGGCGCACGAAGCGCCGCTGGAACCCGAACATCCAGCGGGTCCGCGCGCTCGTCGACGGCGCGCCCCGTCGTCTGCACGTGTGCACCTCGTGCCTGCGCGCGGGGCGGGTCGTGAAGCCGCCGCGCCGCCGCATCCCCGTTTGATCGCGGCATCCCCGGATCCTCCGCGATGAGCCCGCCGCGCCATGCGCGGCAGCAGCACCCGCGCTCGCACCGATCGTTCTCCATGGCAACATCGCTGCCCGTGGGCCGACTCGCCGCAGCCGTCTTGATCATCGTGCTCGCCGTCGCGTACGTGGTCGTGCAATTCGTGAGACCGGTGCCTTCGGTCACTGCGTCGGCTTCGACGGCAGCGGCGAAGACGTCGTTGCCCGGAGCTCCCGTCTCGCTCGCGTGGCCCTCCCAGGGTGAGGCGGCGATCGGCATCGAGGGGGGCGGCGTCCTCGGTTCGTCCGGCGCGCAGACCCCGACGCCGCTTGCGAGCGTCGCCAAGCTGATGACGGCCTACCTCGTGCTGCGCGCCCACCCGCTGCAGGCCACAGCCTCGGGCCCGACGATCACGATCACCCCGGCGGACGTCGCGACGTACCAGCAGGACAAGCTGGCCGGGGACTCCGTGGTCGCCGTCAGGACCGGTGAGAAGCTCTCGGAGCTCCAGGCGCTCCAAGCGCTCCTCATCCCCTCCGGCGACAACATCGCGGCGCTTCTCGCGGACTGGGTCGCCGGAAGCCAGCCCGCGTTCGTCGCCGAGATGAACGCGACCGCCGGCCGGCTGGGCCTGACCGAGACCCACTACACCGATGCGAGCGGCGTCACCCCCGGGACGTACAGCACCGCGACCTCGCAGGTGAAGCTCGCAATGATCGACATGACGATGCCGGCGTTCCGCGCGATCGTGGACATGGCCCAGGTGACACTGCCGGTCGCCGGGCTCCAGTACAACGTGAACGCGCTCGTGGGCAAGCACCAGATCATCGGCGTGAAGACCGGCTTCACGACATCGGCGGGCGGCTGCTTCGTCTTCGCCGCGAAGACGAAGCTCGACGGGAAGCCGGTCACGCTGGTCGGCGCGGTCCTCCACCAGTACGGCACCACTGCCCAGCCGAGCGCGCTCACAGAGACCTTCGATGTGACGCTCGCGCTCTTGGCAAGCGCCGACCACGCACTCGTGCGCTCCACCGTCGTCCGCCGCGGGGAGGTCCTGGGCACGATCCAGGCGCCGTGGACCGGATCCGTCGCGCTCGAGTCGACGCGCGACGTCGCGTTCACCGGCCTCCCCGGCCAGCACGTCTCGACCACGGTCGTCCTGCCGAACAAGGTGGGCGCACCGCTCCCTGCCGGGCACCCCCTCGGAAAGGTGGTCGTCACGCTGGGTGACGAGCAGGTCACAGTGCCGCTCGTCACCGCCCGCGCCCTGCCGGCGGTCTCCCTGGGCTGGCGCCTGACCGACGTCTGACCGACGCCTGACCGGCAGGCCTGCGACCTGACCCGGGCGGAGGTCAGCCTGACCGGCAGGCCTGCGACCTGACCCGGGCGGAGGTCAGCCTGACCGGCAGGCCTGCGACCTGACCCGACTCTGACCGGCGTCTGACCGGCGTCTGACCGCTGGGCCTGCGACCTGACCCGGGCGGAGGTCAGCCCACCGCGTGCTCGAACCCCGAGCGGCCGAAGGGCTGGCCGCGCAACGTCCGTCGCCCCACCTCCGCGGTGCACCGCCCGATCTCGATCGGCGGGCGGAGCCCTGCCGCGGCGAGCTCTTCGGCGAGGCGGGCCGGATCGGGAGTCGCGATGATCAGCTCGAAGTCCTCACCGCCGCCGAGCGCGTCGTCGTCGGTGGCGCCGCCGGCGACCGGCAGCGTGTCCAGCTCGATCCCGACCCCGGACGCCTCGGCGAGGCGGTGGAGATCGATGCCGAGCCCGTCGGAGACGTCCATCATCGCGGTCGCACCGGCCCGCCGGGCCGCCCTGCCCTCGGCGAGCCGGGCGAGGGGGCGCCGGTGCGCTGCGATCACGCTCGCCGGGCCCCGTGCCCCGGCGCGCAGCGCGCGGAGGCCCGCGGCCGAGGCGCCCAGCGGCCCGGTGACCACGAGCCGGTCGCCCGGCCGGGCGCCCGAGCGCAGGACGGGCGGCGCGTCGCCCTCGAGCACCCCCGTCGCGGCGGCGACCACCACCACTTGCGACGCCGTCGTGACGTCGCCGCCGACGACCGGGCACCCCCACGCACGAGCCGCCTCCGCGACGCCGGTCGCGAGCAGGACCAGGTCCGTCCCGGGAGGGACGCAGAAGTCCACCACCGCGTGGGCCGGCCTGCCGCCGACGGCGCCGATGTCGCTCAGCGTCGCCGTGAGCGCCTTCCAGCCGAGGTCGTCGAGCCCGCAGAACGCCAGGTCCGCGTGCACGCCGGCGACCGCAGCGTCGGTGGCGAAGACGAGCCGCCCCGGAGGCGGGGCCAGCACCGCGGCGTCGTCCCCGATCCAGACCTCGCCGGGGGGCGGCGCACCGACCTCTTGTCGGAACACCTCTGCGATGCGGCGGACGGCCGCGTCCTCACCCCCCTGGCCACCCGCGGACGCGCATGCCGGCGACGTGGTTGTCGGCGGTGCCACGGCCAATGCCTACCATCTCGACCAGTGGCTCCACGAGCGCTCCGAGGGCTCTGGTTCCACGTGCCTTGGGGACCCCTGGAATCGATCATCTAGGCTGCAGCCATCCAGGCTGCAACCAGGCGGGGCCGTCGCACGTGGGACCGGGTCCCGACGCGAACGACGGGTGGGTACGGAGGAGGGGACGATGGGACGGATCGGCCGGCTGGGAGGCGCGTGCGTGTGCGCGTCGGTGACGGTGCTCGCGCTCGGCGCGTCCGCGGCGGGTGGGTCCGCGCGGCACACGGACAGCCTGCCGCGGGCGACGGGCAACCCGGCCGTCATCGCGTTCTACCGAAAGGTCGTCGCGGCGACGCGCGCCGCAACCGCCGACCAGGCGACCTTCGCCGCGACGGACTCGGTGACGCAGGTGCGGGTGAACCCGAACGGGAGCTACTCGTGGCTCCAGCTCTCCCCCCGCGAGCCCGGGTTCACGCCGGCGAGGGGGACATTCTGGGTCGTGGCAGCCGCGGGCCGGGTGCGCTTCGTGGCCGAGACGCTCGCCTACGGCGGGGTCGGGAAAGCGTTCGGCATCTTCGGGATCGTGCTGACGGCGCGCGGCGAAATCCTCCTCGGGGGGAACGCGTTTCCGTCAGTCGGGTCTGCACGGCCACCGAGCGAGTACCAGCCTTGCGGGGGAACGACGACCGGTACGGCCTACGTCGGCGGCTACTCGAAGGTCGGCGGTCCCTCCGGGTACGGCCTGTACGGGGACTTCGTCTCGATGCACCGGGCAGGGGGCGCGGAGATCGTGACCTCGACGTACCCGTGGGGGACCAAGGGCCAGCGGGCGACCGAGGTGGACACGGTCTCGCTCGCGACCGACCTGCCCGTCCGGTCGGTCGTGCACGTCTCGGCCGTGCGCGGGATCCCCGCGTTCACCTTCGCGTACACGAACGTCTGGTACCACACCCGGGTGCTGCCGCCCAACTCGAACGGAGTCTGCGCGACGGACCTGAGAGCGTCCTCCTGAGGCGCCCCCGCCCGCCAGCCAGATGATCGAGCCGGGACCGATGCTCTATCGGTCTAGGCTCACAGCTCCAGACGCTTGCATGCACGAAGTCGTCCCGACGCGGGTGGGCGGGGCTCATGGGTTGCGCTCCGAGGGGCCGATTGCACCTGCAGGCCGGGGCGGAGACATGATCGAAAGAGCACGAACCGGCCCGGAAGCCCCGAGCCGGCAACCTGCAGCACCGAGCACGGATCACCCGAGCACGGATCGGACGAGCACGGATCGGAGATGACATGACCAGGAGCCTGGACGCACCGCCAACCCAGAACCGCAGGCTGCTGGCATGGGTCGACGAGGTGGCGGCCCTCACCACCCCCGACTCCGTGCAGTGGTGCGACGGCTCGGCCGAGGAGTACGACCGGCTCTGCGAGCTGCTCGTCGAGAAGGGCACCATGAAGGAGCTCTCGGAGGCCAAGCGTCCCCACAGCTACTGGGCCCGCTCGGACCCGAGCGACGTGGCGCGCGTCGAGGACCGCACCTTCATCTGCTCGGAGCGCCAGGAGGACGCGGGACCGACCAACAACTGGCGAGATCCGGCGGAGATGCGCGAGACGCTCACCGGGCTGTTCCGCGGCTCCATGAAGGGCCGCACGATGTACGTCGTGCCGTTCTCCATGGGCCCGCTGGGCTCGGCCATCGCCCACATCGGCGTCGAGATCACCGACTCGCCCTACGTCGCCGTCTCCATGCGGATCATGACGCGGATGGGCGACGCCGTGCTCGACGTGCTCGGGGCCGACGGCGCGTTCGTGCCGTGCCTCCACTCGGTGGGCGCCCCGCTAGAGGACG
>JAKAOD010000091.1 GCA_021823365.1 Actinomycetes bacterium
CCGCGCCGTTTCGCCGCAGTGCCGGGAGCGCCTGCTTGCAGGTGAGCCACGTTCCGATGACGTTCACGTCGAAGAGGCGGCGGCAGTCGTCGACCGTCAGCTGCTCGACGTCGCCTGCGACTGCGATCCCTGCGTTCGGGACGACCACGTCGAGCTTGCCGTAGGTCGACTCGGCGAGCGCGACGAGCGCGTCGAGGTCGCTCGGCACGGTCACGTCGGTGCGGCGGAAGCTCGCCTGCCCGCCAGCGCGCTCGATCCGTGCAACCGTCTCGGCGCCCTCGACCTCGAGGAGGTCGCCGATGACCACGGCCGCTCCTTCCTCGACGACGCGTTCTACGATCCCCCGGCCGATCCCCCGGGCGCCACCCGTGACGACCACCACCTTGCCGTCGAGCCTCATCCGTCCCGCTCCTCCTCTCCTGAGTGGCCTCCTCTCCTGAGTGGCCTCGACGTCGCCGACACGACCGTCACGCGGATGCACCGCCGGGATCCCCGGTTGAATGCGTCTCGAAGTCGATCCAGCCCTGCGGCGTCGCCGCCCCCTTGACGGCCCGGTCGAGCGGACCGCGCGGCAGCGGGCTCTGCCCGGCGTCGAAGACCTCGTCCTCGTAGACGAGCGCGATCAGCGGAGCCTCGGGCCGGACGTAGGCGAGCGCACGGTCGTACCAGCCCGCTCCGTAGCCGAGACGGGTGCCCGCCGTGTCGACGGCGAGCGCCGGGAGCAGCACGACGTCGGCGGTCGCGATCTCCGCCGGACCGAGATCGGGGCCTGACGGCTCGAGCGGCCTTCCGGGCGAGGGCTCGACCAGGTCGGCTGCTCCCGCGAACTCCGCCCAGCCCTGCGCCAGCCTGCGCTCGCCACCGACGATCGGGAGCAGGATGCGTACGCCGCGGGCAGACAGGGTCTCCAGCAGGCACCGGGTGGGCGGCTCGCTTCCTCGTGAGGCGTACGCAGCGATGCAACGGGCACGCGCGACGACGGCGTTGCCGGCGACGACGCGGAACAACGCTGCTCCGGCACGCTCGCGGTCCTGCTCGGAGCGCGCCGCACGCGCTGCGAGGATCCTGGCTCGCATCGTGCGCTTGCTCGCGAGCATGTCGACGTGGTCCGGGTCCCTCTCGCCTCCCCGCGCCGCGATCACACCCGCAGTGTGGCAGGTACGGCCCGCGGCCACCGGGAGCATCCTCGAGGTGACGGCCGGCGCCGAGCCCAGCAGGGCTGGAGGCGGCTCATCGTGTGCGGAACGGGGCGGCGACCTCCTCCATGAACCGGTCGAGCGCGTCGCGGCGCGCGTTGCCGGTGCCGAGGTTCCAGTCCGGTACCACGAATTCGCCCACGCCCGCCTTCACGTACCCACCGAGCACCTCCTGCAGCTCGGCCGGGGCACCCGACACCGTCGGGTACGTCCTGCGGTTGGGCATGTCGTAGGTCCTCGCGACGCCGTCGAGGTCCACGAGCACCTGAGCGGAGCGGAAGATCTCGGCCGGGTCGCGCCCGATCGCCTCGCAATGGCGTTCGAGGATGGCGCCCTTGGCGGCCAGCACCTCCGGACGGCCCCACGTGTTCCACTCGTCCGCCCAGCGCGCGACGATGCGCAGGGTCACCCTCTCGCCCCCGCCGCCGATGAGAAGCGGAAGGTGCTGCTGGAGCGGCTTCGGCTCCATGGGTGCGTCGGTGAGGGAGTAGAAGCGGCCGCTGAAGTCGCTCCTCTCGTCGTCGAGGAGGTGGCGGACGACCGCGCACGCCTCGTCCAGGCGTGCGAGCCGGCCCGGGATGTCGTAGAGGTCGATGCCGTAGGCGGCGTGCTCGTTCTGCTGCCAACCCGCCCCGAGGCCGAGGACGGCGCGGCCGCCGCTCACGCGGTCGAGCGTCGCCACCATGTTGGCGAGCACGGCCGGGTGCCGGTACGTGTTGCCCGCGACGAGCGAGCCGATGCGGAGCCGGGGGACGCTCACTGCGAGTGCCGAGAGGAGGGTGAAGCACTCGAGCATCGGACGCCCGTCGACCGACGGTGTCGAGGGCATGAAGTGGTCGGCCGCCCAGACGCCCCCCCAACCGGTCTGCTGGGCGTGAGCTGCGACGTCGTGGAAGTCCTCCCAGGACTGGGCGGTCGACGGCCAGACGCTGAATCGCATCCAAGAGACGCTACCCGTGCTTGGAGGACTGCTCGCACGGCTGGAACGCGAGGACGCGGGCTGGACAGCGGGCCGGCGGGTGCGGCATGCTCCGGCTGGCCAGAGCTCGCAGGTGCGCCCGTGAACATCGTCGTGAGCAACGTGAAGGGCGGGGTCGGGAAGACCACCACCGCCGTGTATGTCGCCGCATCCGCCGTCGAGCGCGGCCTGGAGCCGGTGTTGCTCATCGACGCCGACCGGCAGGCCTCGTCCGCCGAGTGGCTCGACGCCCGCCCGATCGAGGGGGTGGAGCTGGAGGAGGCTCCCTCGGAGCGGACGGTCGCCCGGGCGATGGAACGGCATCAGGGCCTCGCGGTCGTGGACACGCCGCCCGGCGACGAGCGGATCACCCGCGCGGCGGTCGAACGGGCGGACGCGGTCGTCATCCCCACCCGCGCCGGGGGCGTCGAGTACTCCCGGGTCGTCGCGACGCTCGAGCTCGTGCCGTCGAAGGTTCCCTGCGGGATCGTGGTCTGCGCCGCTCGGCTCGGCACGAACGACCTCTCGCAGACCGTGGCGTGGTGGGAGTCCGAGCAGGTCCCGATCTGGGGGATCGTCCCCGAGCGCGTCGCGATCGCGAGCGGTCCGGAGGCGCGGCTCAGCCGGGAGGGTGTCGAGGCCTATTCAGCGGTGCTCAGACGCGCGCTGCGGAACAGGCCGCGCTGACAGGCCCTACTCGTCGGCGCCGCCCGCAGGTCAGCAGTCGATCGAGAGCGCCGCCGCCGCGGCCTCCGCGACCAGCGCGTCGTCGGCCGGGTCGACCGTGCGAAGGTCGAGAACGGTCCTGCCGTGGTGGACGCGGGCGAGGACGGGCACCGGTGCGCGCCGGAGCGTGGCGAGGCGGTCTCCGGGAAGGGCCACCCCGGCGGAGTCGATCTCGAGCCCCGGCAGGGCCCCACCACCCGGGACCGAGCGGCACCGGACCACCTCGCCCAGCCCGAGCTGCTCGGCTCGCCGGACGAGCTCGTCGACGTCCACCTGCGCCATCCGCCAGAAGGCGATCGCGTCTGCGTCGCGCCGGAGGTAGGCGAGCGCGGTGTCATGGAGAGCCTCGAGGACGAGGCCCCCGGGTCGCAGGGCTCGGGCGAGGGGATGGCGCGCGCACGCCTGGACCAGGTCCCGGCGGCCTGCGATCACGCCTGCCTGCGGCCCGCCGAGGAGCTTGTCACCGGAGAAGGTCACGAGCGAGGCGCCGTGCTCCAGCGCCTGACGCGCTGCAGGCTCGCCCCGGAGCCACGCCGGCGGGCCGCCCCGGAGCCATGGGGTCGTCTCGTCGAGGAGGCCCGAGCCGATGTCGAAGACGACCGGCGGCCCGAGCGTCGCGAGCTCGCGGATGCCGACCTCCTCGGTGAACCCGACCATCTGGTAGTTCGAGCGGTGGACCTTCAGGACGAGACCGACCCGGCCCTCTGGGTCGTCGACGACCTTGCGGTAGTCGGAGAGTCGGGTGCGGTTCGTCGTGCCCACCTCGGCGAGCGTCGCGCCGGACGCGGCGAGCACGTCGGGGATCCGGAAGCCGCCACCGATCTCGACCAGCTCGCCGCGGCTCACGGGGACGCGGGTGCCCGCGCCGAGCGCGCTCAGCGCGAGCAGCACGGCCGACGCGCCGTTGTTCACGACCAGCGCGGCCTCGGCGCCCGCGGCGAGCGCGAGCAACCGGGCGGCGTGGTCGCTCCTCGATCCCCTCCGCCCCGTCTCGAGGTCGAGCTCCACGTTCGCGTACCGAGCAGGATCTCCCCGGCGCGCGAGGGCGACCGGAGCGCGGCCGAGGTTCGTGTGGAGGAGCACTCCCGTCGCGTTGACGACCGGGCGGAGGAGCGTCGTGGCGAACCGCTGCGCGCCCGGGCCGGCGGCGGAGAAGTCGCCGGTCGCGATCGCGTGACGCGCCGCGTCCACGAGCACGGCGTGGGGAAGGCCGGTCCCCGCCAATGAGCGCGCGAGAACGTCGACGGAGGGCGGGCGAGTCGGCGCGGGCGCGTCGGCGCGGATCTGCTGCGACCCGTCCCGCCCGGTCACCGCAGCACCACGCGGGCGGGGCCTTCGCCGACCTCTCCGATGGGGACGAACCCGGTGCCGGCGAGCCCGGGGACCGCACTGGCGTCCACCGTCGCCAGGAGCCCGCCGGAGGTCTGCGGATCGAAGGCGATCGCCTCGCGCGCCGGTGTGGTCGACGACTCGACTCGGCCCTCGAGGTGGTCGCGGTTCCGCCGGTCGCCTCCGGTGCGCACGCCGCGGCTCGCGGTGTCCAGCGCGCCGGGATACAGGGGGAGGGCTGCCGCGTCGAGCACCAGCGAGACGCCGGACCTCTCGGCGACCTCCCAGCCGTGCCCACAGAGCCCGTAGCCCGTCACGTCCGTCACCGCGCCGACCGCGGCGCCGAGGTCTTGGAGGGATGCCGAAGCCGCTCGGTTGAGCGTGCGCATGACGGCGATGGTCGCTCGCCGCTCCTCGTCGCCGCCGCCCTGAAGGACGATGCCCGTCCCGAGCGGCTTGGACAGGACCACCACCTGGCCCGGCCGGGCGGCTCGTTTCGTGAGGATGCGGTCCGGGTGGACGAGACCCTGGACGGCGAGCCCGAAGATCGGCTCGGCGGATCGGATCGTGTGGCCACCGGCCACGACGCCCCCTGCTTCGGCGACCACCTCGGCTGCGGCGGACACGATCGCGTCGATCACGGTGTGGGGCAGGTGCTCGGGGAAGGCGGCGATGTTCAGCGCGAGCACGACGCGCCCGCCCATGGCGAACACGTCGCTGCACGCGTTGGCTGCTGCGATCGCGCCGTAGTCGGCAGGGTCGGCGACCATCGGTGGGAAGAAGTCGGTCGTGGACACGAGCGCGAGGTCGCCACCGAGCGCGAGCACCGCCGCGTCGTCGAACGCGTCCAGCCCGACGAGGAGGGAGCCGTCGGTAGGCTGCGTCGCGAGGCGGGCGAGCAGCGTGTCGAGAGGTCCCGCGCCCCACTTCGCAGCACACCCCCCGCAGGTGGTCCACTCGGTCAGATCGACGGCGGCCTCGGTCGCGTGCCGGACGTCGGGTTCGGTCACGATGAGCTCCTGACCGCCGCACCGCCGGGGGCCGGTTGCAGCTTCGGACCGGCGGTGCGCAGGTCGCCGTCGCGCCGCGTCCTCCCGGTCGCGTCGAGGTGCGAGAGGAGGGGAAGGACGGTACGTCGAGAAGCGCCCAGCGCGTCACGGACGTCGGACACCCGCACGCCGTCCGGGCGCTGCTGGAGCAGAGCCGAGATGCGCCGTACGGCGTCCTCGACGGCGCTCGCCGCGAACCACAAGCCGTTCGTCTCGACGACGAGACCGCTGCGGACGAGGCGGCGCAGGTCGTTGCGCGCGACGCCGGTCGGCGGGGGCGGATCGAACGGCGTCGCGCGGAGCGCCGCAAGGTAGGGGTGGTCGACCAGGTCGGCGTCGGCTGTCGCACGCTCGGCGAGATCGGGGGTCGCGCGCTCCTCGACGTCTGCGCCCCTGCCGGACCGCTGCGCCCCCGCCGGGGGCGCGCCCGGGATCTCGGGCTCGCGGCCCAGACGTGCGATGCCGTGCGAGACCATGAGGTCGCCGATCGTCGAGGCGACGGCCCGCTCCCGTTCGTCCAGGATCGACAGGTCGAGCCCCGAGGGGCCGGCGGCGCGGACCCGTTCGAGGAGCACCGACCGTGCTCGCTCGAGCGCGGCCGGGTCCACGACCCACCGGCCCAAGGTCGCGGTCGCAGGGGTCCCGGTCAGCCGCTCCAGCTCGTCGGCCTCGACCCAGCCCCGCTCCGCGACGACGCGGGTGACGGAGATGCTCGGGCCGGCCTTCGATGCAGGGAGGACGGGAGCGACGTCGAGGAGCATGCCCCCGCCGACCACCTGCTTGCGGCCGGCGTCGCGGAGCACGAAGCGATCGCCTGGCGCGAGCGGCAGCGGAGCCGTGAGCCACAGGCGCACCTTGCCGCTGGACCCTGCGGGGATCTCGCCGTCCTTCCCGACGACCCGCAGCCGGACGGCCTGCTCCCCGGTTCCCAGGTGCGCGAGGTACGCGCCCCGCGCGGACACCGGGTGGTCGAGGCCCGGGCGCGTCGAGAGGTCGGCGTCGGCGACGCTGCAGCGGTGCCACTGACGCGCCCGGAGGAGCGCCGCGCCGCGCGCCGCGCCTCGCCGGTCGACGCCGGAGAGGTTCACCGCGAGGCGTCGCCCCGGCTCGGCGGACGTGAGGCGCCTGCCGTAGCTCTCGAGCCCGCGGACGCGTACCGGCACGGGGCCGGACGAGGCGGACGAGACGATGTCCAGGTGGTCGCCGACGGCGACCGGCCCGCCCGCGAGCGTGCCCGTCACGACGGCGCCCGCACCGCGGATCGCGAAGCACCGGTCGATCCACAGCCGCGGGCGTCCCCGGTCGGGTGCCGGCGGGACCGCGGCGACCATGGCGTCGAGGGTCGCGCGCAAGCCGCCGGGGCCGTCGAGCCCGAGTCGTGCGGGCACGTCCACGGCGACGACCGGGGCGTCCTCGAGGAACGTGCCCGCAGCTCGCGACGCAACCTCACGACGCGCCTCGTCGAGACGATCTCCGTCGACCGATGCCGAGTGCGTGAGCGCCACGACGCCATGACGCACGCCGACGACGTCGAGGATGCGCAGGTGGTCCTCGGTCTGCGGCTTCCACCCCTCCGTGGCGGCGACCACGAAGAGGCAGGCGTCGACCGCTCCCACTCCGGCGACCATGTTCTTCAGGAAACGGACATGCCCCGGCACGTCGATGACGCCGACCTCGATCCCCGAGGGCAGCACCGTCGAGGCGAACCCGAGGTCGATGGTGAGGCCCCGGCGCCGCTCCTCCTCCAGCCGGTCGGGGTGCGTGCCCGTCAGCCACTCGACGAGGGTCGACTTCCCGTGGTCGACGTGGCCGGCGGTGACGACCACCCGCGAGGGCGGGATCGCGCCTGCGAGCCTCTGGGGAGCGCCCTGCGCCAGGGGCCGCGCCATCAGTCGTGCACCTCGATGCGGACGCGCTTGTTGGTCCTTCCCTTCGATTCGGTCTTCACCACGCGGATCCGTCCGACCTCGTCCGTGCGGCGCACGTGCGTGCCGCCGTCCGCCTGCTTGTCGAGGCCGACGATGTCGACGACCCGAAGCTCGGTGACCGAGGGAGGGACCAGGTCGACCTTGGTGCGGATCAGGTCCTCGTCCGCCAGGGCGGTCTCACGCGGCATGAACCGGACCTCGATCGGGCGCGCGGCCGCGAGCTCCTCGTTCACGGCGGACTCGATCGTCGCGGCGAATCCCTCGGGCAGGGGATCGAACTCGAAGTCCATGCGGGCACTGAGCGGCTCCATGTTGCCGCCCGTCACCGCCTTCCCCCACCTGTGCCAGATGACCCCGCACAGGACGTGCAGCGCGGTGTGCGTCCTCATGAGGGCGTGCCGGCGGTCCCAGTCGAGGTGGCCCTCCACCGACGCGCCGACGTCGGGCACCGGCCCCTCGACCACGTGCCAGACCTCGTCGCCTTCCTTTCGGACGTCCACCACACGCGCGCCGCCAAGGGTTCCGGTGTCGTGCGGCTGGCCCCCGCCCGTCGGGTAGAAGACGGTGCGGTCGAGCGTCACACGGCCCGCGTCGACGGCCGTCACGGTCGCAGAGACGTCGCGCAGGTACGCGTCGCGGAGATAGAGGAGCGCGGTCGGCACCTCAGCGCGCCTCCACGGAGCGGGGCGGGCGACTTGGAGGCACAGGGGGGCTCGCGGTGCACATCGGCCCCGGCAACACTACCGAGTCGGGGCGCGAGGTCCGGCTCGTGTCCGGGAGGGAGGCCGGAATGCCCCGGCCCCTGCGGCGTGCCAGACTGCCCCGGCAGGTCGGGACCCTTCGGAGGAGGCCAAGGGAGGCGGGGCCAAGGGGGGTGGGCCATGGGGAACGGGCCCAGGAGGTGCAGGGCGCGGCGGCTGGCAGGCGCCGGCCTCTCGGGGCTGGCCGTGCTCGCCTCCGCCAGCACCGCCGGGCTGTCGGGGTCGGCCGCTGCGGTCGCGCACCGAGCAGACGCGGCTCCGCCGGCGCGCGACGCGGCGCCGGGGTCGAGAGCCCCCATCCTGCGCGAGGTCTGGCGCGTGGAGCTGAGGGATGGCTCGCACGGACGCGTGGCGCTCGGGTCGCCCTCGCTCGCCACACTGAGCGGTGGGCCGGCTGTCGTGTTCGGCGACCGCTCGGGGCGTGTCTACGCGCTGAACCTTGCCACCGGCGACCCGGTTCCGGGCTGGCCGAAGCGGGTCGGTGTGCCGGTGACATCGACCCCGTCGGCGCTGAAGATCCCGGCCTCGCCCTACGACGAGGTGCTCGTCGGCACCGGCAACGCCTCCGAGCCGTGCGCGGGCGGGTACGAGTGGTTGCGTCCGACAGGGGCCGGAGGCCTTCTTCGCGCGCCGAATCCTCCCTCCGATCACACGTGCGGCGCCGACGGCGTCTTCGCGGGGATCGCGGTCGGCACGCTCGACGGGGTCACCGCCGCCGTGGCGGGGACGCTGGGCCAGGAGACCCTGGCGTTCGACGCCGCGACGCGGCGGGTTCTGCCGGGGTTCCCCTGGTTCCAGGCGGACTCGAACTTCGCCACGCCCGCGATCGCGGACGTCGAAGGGAACGGCGCGAACCAGATCGTGGAGGGTGGTGCGCAGCACTCGGGCCGTGCCTTCGGGAGGCGGTACGCGCAGGGAGGCCACATCCGGGTGCTGAGCGCGGCCGGAAAGCTCCTGTGCGGGGACACACTGGACGAGTCCGTGAACTCCTCGCCAGCGGTCGGGAGGTTCCTCGCCCGCGGAGCGGTCGGTATCGTCGCGGGCACCGGACCGACATTCCCGGCGGCCTCGCAGCACGACGAGGTGGTCGCCGTCGACGCCGGTTGCCGCGAGGTCTGGGCGCGCAAGCTCGCGGGGACAACCGGCTACGAGAGCCCCGCGCTCGCCGACGTGCTCGGCGACGGGCAGCTGCAGGTGATCGCCACGACACGATCCGGCGGCGTGTACGCGCTCGACGGGGCGACGGGCGCGACGTTGTGGCACACGCAGCTGAGGCACGACGTCTACGGGTCTCCGGTCACCGTCGGGCTCGGCACAGGACGCCAGGACGTCGTGGTTGCCACGATCAACGGCTTCGACGTGTTG
>JAKAOD010000092.1 GCA_021823365.1 Actinomycetes bacterium
GACGTTCTCGGCCAGCTCCCGCCAGCAGACGACGTCGAAGAAGGAGGTCGCCTCCTCCCACTCCTGGGTCTGCCGGTTCTGCCAGCGACGGTTCACCGCAAGCCCGAAGGTGACCGTCGCCTGACCGCTCGGCGTGAAGCGCAGCTCGGGATCGCGAGTGACGTTTCCGACGAGGGTCACCGTGTTGCCGTTTGCCATCGCGCTGTCTCCGTTTCCCTGTGGCTCGGCCTCGGCCGAGCGGCCCTTCGGGCTAGCCCGTCTGGGCCGCCGGGGCCGCCTTGTCACGTGTCTCGGGGCGCGCCGGCGCGCGCCCCGCGGCCCGCTCGGGCTGGCGGATCACCCGGTGGCGAAGGACTTCGTCGGACAGGGCGAGCATCCTGTCGACCTCGGCCATGACGGCCGGCTCGGCGGCCACCTCCACGAAGACGTAGTAGCCCTCGTTGCGGTGGCGAAGCTCGTAGGCGAACGGCCGGCGGCCCCACCGGTCGACCCGTCCGGGCGTGCCACCGCTGGCACGCACGTGGGCGACGACTCGGTCCACGACCTCTCGGATGACGCCCTCGTCGAGGGTGGCGTCGAAGATGACGGCAATCTCGTATGGCCGCACAGCGGCAAGAACCTCCTCTGGACCCGGCGCGAGCGGCGCTCGGGGCCCCGGTCCTCCCCGGGGCAGGGGTCTATGACGGCGACATGGTAGCCGACGGCGTCGACCGCTCCGTCGTGCTCGTGGCTACCGGCGCCAGCCGGGCGCGGCCGGTCAGCGGCGGAACGGCTTCGGGCGCTTCCTCGCGACGCGGGCGTCAAAGCGCCTGAGCAGGTGGTTCCAGCCGCACTCGACGCAGACCTCGACGACGTAGAAGTCGACCTCGTCCCTGCTCCGCGCCATCGCCGTGAGCTCGGTACGTGACGTGAGCGGCCGACCACCGGCCGGAAGCCGCGGGCCGAAGGCGAACGAGACATGGACGAGCTTCGCCTCCTCGCAGATCGGGCAGGCGCTCTCGGTCTCCCATCCGAGGTTGCGCGCGACCCGTAGGAGCTCGGGCTGCGCGTCGCAGACGTCGAGCTTCGAGAGCCGGCCGCGGCGGTACTGGCGCACGATGTCGTCACGGGCGAGGCGGTACTCGACCTGACCGAGCCCGGTCGGCTCCGCCCCTCCCGCCGTGGACGGCGATCCCGTGCGCACCGCAAGAGGCTACCGGACTGCCCCGGCGCCCCGGCACCCCGGGCCTCGGCGCCCCGGCACCCCGGGTCTCGCCCCGGACCTCGGCGCCGCGCCGGCGCCTCCCGGGCGGTGCCGGCGCGGCCCGAGGGCAATGGGCGCCGTCTTCGACATATCGATGCGATACATCAATCTGCTATGGTCCGGTCGTGCTCGAGCTCGCCATCCTCGGCCTGCTGATGCAGGGCCCGATGCACGGCTACGACCTGCGCAAGCGGATCCGCGAGGAGTTCGGCCCGCTCGCCAACCTCTCCTTCGGCTCGCTCTACCCCGCGCTCGGTCGCATGGAGCGGGCAGGCGCCGTCGAGGTGCTCCGCGGCGGCGCCCCCGACTCTCGGCCGCCGTCGCAGACGCCCGCCGCGACCCCGGCCACCGGCTCGCTCACGGGCGAGCGCGCCGCGCTCGTGACCCGCCGCGCATCCGCCGTCGCCACGGCGCTCGCCGGGCGGGGGACTCGGGCACGCAAGGTCTACGCGATCACCGCCGCGGGAGAGCTCCTGTTCGGCCGCCTGCTCGACTCGCCCGACACGCCGCCGGGTCAGGAGGTCCGGGGATTCTGGTTGCGGATCGCCTTCGCACGCCACCTCTCGCCCCAGGCGCGCGTCCGGCTGCTCGAGCGGCAGAGGCTGCACCTCGTGGCGCGCCTCGAGCGCGCCGACGGCCACCTCGAACGGCCGGGCCACCAGCTCGACCGCTACGAGCGGGCGATCGCGGCGCACGTCCGCCACACCCTCGCGAGCGACCTCGCATGGACCGAGCGCCTGCTCGCCGACGAGCGCAGCCTGCTCGCCGAGAACGCGCCCGCCGTCCCGGCGTCGCCGGCGCTCGCCGGGCTCTCGGCGCTCGCGGCCGGCTCGGGGCGGAGGGACACGACGGGGCCGGTGTCGCCAGGCGGCGCGCCGGTCCAGGACAGGGGTCACCGCATCACCACCGGCGCCGCCGGCGACAGCAGAGGAGAGAGCTGATGACGAGCAGGGACAGACGGATCAAGGTCGCGATCGCCGGCGTCGGCAACTGCGCAAGCGCGCTGGTCCAGGGCGTCCGGTACTACCGGGGAGCCGACCCGACCGACACCGTCCCCGGCCTCATGCACGTCGACCTCGGCGGCTACCACGTCGGCGACATCGACTTCGTCGCGGCCTTCGACGTCGACCAGGCGAAGGTCGGCCTCGACCTCGGAAAGGCCATCTTCGCCCCGATGAACAACACGATCCGCTTCGCCCCCGACGTGCCGGACCTCGGCGTCTCGGTGCAGCGCGGTCCGACGCTCGACGGTCTCGGCAAGTACTACAGGGAGGTCGTCGAGGAGTCCCCGGCGCCGCCGGTCGACGTCGCCCGGACGTTGCGCGACTCGGGTGCCGAGGTCCTCGTCGCCTACCTTCCGGTCGGCTCCGACGAAGCCCAGAAGCACTACGCCGAGGCGGCGCTGAAGGCGGGCGTCGCCTTCGTCAACGCGATCCCGGTGTTCATCGCGAGCGACCCGGCCTGGGCCGAGCGCTTCAGCGCCGCCGGCGTGCCGATCGTCGGCGACGACATCAAGAGCCAGGTCGGGGCCACGATCGTGCACCGCGTCCTCGCTCGGCTGTTCGAGGACCGCGGCAGCGTCCTCGACCGCACCTACCAGCTGAACGTCGGCGGCAACATGGACTTCAAGAACATGCTCGAGCGAGCCCGCCTCGAGTCGAAGAAGGTCTCCAAGACCCGGGCCGTCACGAGCCAGGTCGACCGCGGCATCGCCGCCGAGTCCGTCCACATCGGGCCGTCGGACCACGTCGCGTGGCTCGAGGACCGGAAGTGGGCCTACATCCGTCTCGAGGGGCGCAACTTCGGCGACGTGCCGCTCAACGTCGAGCTGAAGCTCGAGGTGTGGGACTCGCCGAACTCGGCGGGGGTGATCATCGACGCCATCCGCTGCGCCCGCATCGGCCTCGACCGCGGGCTCGCCGGGCCGCTCCACGGCCCCTCGGCGTACTTCATGAAGTCGCCTCCCCGCCAGTACCGGGACGAGGAGGCGCGCCAGATGGTCGAGGAGTTCGCCCGGGGCGACTGACCGGCGGAGCGCCGGGTGCGCCGGGTGCGCCCCTTGCCGCCGCTCGAAGGCGGCGCACCTGGCGTGGGCACCCGCCGCGCTTCGCTACCCTCCGGTCGTGATCCCCGAGCGGTTCCGTCCGGTCCTCGACGAGGTACGGCCGCTCGCCGAGCGCTTCTCGGCGGCGGGCAAGCATCTGTACCTCGTCGGCGGCGTGGTCCGGGACGGCTTCGTCGGCCGCCCCGACGGCTCGGCGGTCGGTGCGGGGTCGGACCTCGACCTCACGACCGACGCGCTGCCGGACCAGATCGAGTCGATCGTGCGGCCCTTCGCCGACGCCGTCTGGCTCCAGGGGAAGCGCTTCGGAACCATCGGCTGCTCGAAAGGCGACCGCCGTTTCGAGATCACGACACACCGCGCCGAGGCGTACTCGCCCGAGTCGCGCAAGCCCGAGGTCCGCTTCGGCGACGACGTCGTCACCGACCTCTCAAGGCGGGACTTCACCGTCAACGCGATGGCGCTCTCGGTCCCGTCGCTCGAGCTGCTCGACCCCTTCGACGGGGTCGAGGATCTCGCGGCCCGCAGGCTGCGCACCCCGCTCGACCCCGAGATCTCCTTCGGCGACGACCCGCTGCGGATGCTGCGCGCCGCAAGGTTCGCCGCAGGTTACGGCCTCACGCCCGCTCCGGAGCTCGTCGCCGCCATCGAGCGGCTCGCCGAGCGGCTCCGCATCGTCTCGCCGGAGCGCATCCGCGACGAGCTCGACCGGCTGCTCGTCCTCCCGTCTCCGGAGACCGGGCTCTGGCTCGTCGTGCGAACGGGACTCGCCGCGCTGTTCCTGCCCGAGCTCCCCGCCCTCGCGCTCGAGCAAGACCCCGTCCATCGGCACAAGGACGTCCTCGCCCACACGATCGCCGTCGTCGCGAAGACGCCGCCCGACCGCCTGCTGCGCCTCGCCGCGCTCTTCCACGACGTCGGCAAGCCGAAGACGCGCTCGATCGGGCCCGACGGGGTGAGCTTCCACCACCACGACGTCGTCGGGGCGCGCGTGACCCGGGCCCGGATGGACGCGCTGCGCTATCCGGCGTCCGACATCGACGTCGTCACCCGGCTCGTCGAGCTCCACCTTCGCTTCCACACCTACGCCCTCGGCTGGACCGACTCGGCGATCCGCCGCTACGCACGCGACGCTGGCGAGCTGCTCGACCGCCTCAACCTGCTCACCAGGGCGGACTGCACGACGCGTGACCGCAGGAAGGCGGCCGCCCTCGCCGCTCGCATGGACGAGCTCGAGGAACGCCTCGCCCGCCTGCGGGAGCAGGAGGCGCTCGACGCCATCCGGCCCGAGCTCGACGGCGTCGCGGTCATGGCCCAGCTCGGCATCGGGCCCGGCCCGGAAGTCGGGCACGCCCTCGCCTTCCTGCTCGAGATCCGGCTCGACGAAGGGCTCGTCGGAGCGGACGAGGCACGCCGCCGGCTCGACCGCTGGTGGGCCGAGCGCCGGGCGGCGGGAGAGGGCGCCTTCTAGCCCTCGGCGCTGCGCTCGTGGAGCTGCCGGGCGGCCTGCACGACGGCGCGGGGCCGGCTGCCCTCTCCGGCGCCGAGCGAGCCGTCGAGCCCGGCGCCGCTCGCCCGCTCGGGCCGGAACGTGCGTCCGACGAGTGCTGCGACGGTCGCGCCGACGCTCGCCGCCAGCGCCTCGAGGTCGTAGCCGCCCTCGAGGAAGAAGAGCCGGCGGCCCGGCGGCACGAGCTGGGCGACACGCTCGGCGAGGTCGGCGAAGTCCCCTGCGGTGAGCCCGAGGTCGGTGAGCGGGTCGGCCCGGTGGGCGTCGAATCCCGCCGAGACGAGCAGCCAGCTCGGGGAGAACCGCTCGGCTGCCGGGACGATCAGCTCGTCGACGGCCAGGCGGTAGGCGTCGCCGGAGGTCCCGGCGGGAAACGGGACGTTGACCGTCGAGCCCGTCCCCCGGCCTGAGCCGATCTCCTCGAGCGCGCCCGTCCCGGGGTAGAGCGGGTACTCGTGGAGCGAGACGAACAGCACGTCGTCCGAGTCGTAGAAGGCTGCCTGCGTGCCGTTGCCGTGGTGGGCGTCCCAGTCGACGACGAGCACCCGCTCGCCGCGTGCGGCGAGGGCCGCAGCGGTGATCGCGACGTTGTTCAGGAGGCAGAAGCCCATCGCACGGGCAGCGAGGGCGTGGTGGCCGGGCGGGCGCAGGACGAGGAAGGCGGCGTCCGCCTCCCCGCGCCCGAGGCGCTCGGCGGCGTCGGGCCCGGCGCCCGCCGCGTGCAACGCCGCGTCGAAGGAGCCTGGCGAGACGTGGGTGTCGGCGTCGAGCGCGCCGCCGCCGACAAGGCAGCGCTCCTCCAGGTAGAGCAGATAGCCGGGGTCATGGACGCGCTCGAGCTCCTGGCGGGTCGCCGGCCGCGGCACGAAGGTGCGCGCCACGTCCTCCAGCTCGGCGTCGGCGGACCCGGCGAGGGCGGTCGTGATGCCGGCGAGCGCCGCCTCGACGCGCTCCGGCGACTCCGGGTGGCCGAGGCCCGTCTCATGCTCGTCGAAGAGCTCGTGCGTTCCGACGATGATCTCCACGCGGCGAACGTACAGGTCGCGGCCACCTGGCCGCGCGGCGCACCGGTAGGCTCCGCCTCTGTTCGGAGGACCGATCGGAGGACGAGACCGCCGTGCCGAACGCCTCGTGCCCCCGTGCCGGCGCAGGGTCCCGACCCGCCCGCGATCACCGGGGAGCCGGACCCCGGCAGCCCCGGCCGGCGCGCGCCCGCCGGACGGCCGCCGCGCTCGCCGTCGGCCCGGTCCTCGCCGTGGCGGCACTCGCCGGGCTGGCTCCGGCTGCGTCGGCCTCCCGCCGCCACTCGCTGCCGGCCCCGGTGACGCGCTCGGTGATCACCGTCGCCGCCCAGACCTCCTGGGTGCAGGGCCGATCGGGGCTCTACCTCCGCCTCGACGTGCGCTCGCCGCTCCCGGCTGCACGCCTCGGGCTGAAGTTCGCCCTCTACTCGCGCCTCACCAGCCGGTACGCCTTCGACCAGTCCGTGAACGGCACAGA
Source organism: Actinomycetes bacterium (assembly GCA_021823365.1). Next base: position 6,316 of record JAKAOD010000092.1, read on the forward strand.
GCCGCCGAGCGAGCTGCCCGTCGACACGCCACCCACGATCCCGCTCGGCGAGCTCGACCGACGGGCACGCGTCACGGGCGGCGTCGCCACCGTGGTCACGGTCCACTTCCCGGTCACGACCGGTCAGGAGGCAGGCGGCGGTGCCTTCGCTCCGGCGAGCGCATCGCCGACCCTCGGGCTCGACTGCGGCGTGACCTGCGACGGCGTCTACCCCCTCGAGGCGGCGCTCGTCGACACGGCAGGCGGCACGCCGCTCTCGACCATCACGACCCATCTCATCTACACCGCGGGCAGCGCGGGCACCCTGCCGCTCGGAGTGGCGCTGGTCCTCCCCGCCGGCACGACCCCCGTGCTGCGCGCTGACGGACGACCGGCGCTAGGCAAGCGCCAGCTCACGCGACTCGCCGACCTCCTCGACCCGATCGCGGCGAACCCTCGCGCCCGGCTCACTCTCGACCTCGCCCCGCAGCTGCTCGAAGCGCTCCAGCGTGACGGCTCGCGGCAAGGCGTCGCCGAGCTCGCGGCCTTGCGGAAGCTGTTCGGCGTCCGACCGGACGCGAGCGCCCCGAGCCGCCACGAGACGCTCGGCGCGCCGTTCGCAGCCGTCGAGCCCACGGCGCTCACCTCCGCCGGCGCCGGTGGCGAGCTGGAGCTCCAGCTCGCCCGGGGGGCGCAGGTGCTCGCGTCCGCGCTCGGGCTCGCAAGCTCGCCCGAGCCCTACGTCGTGGGCTCGGGGCTCGACCGAGCCGCGCTGCAGCTCCTCGAGCGCGACGGCGTCGGCGAGCTCGTGCTGCCCTCGGCCGACGCGACGACCCTGCCGGGAACGCCGGCGCTGACGTCGACCATGACCTCGCCGTTCCGCCTCGTCCTCCGCCCGACCGCCAACGGCGGCACGTCCGGGATCGAGGCGTTCGCCGCCGACCCGGGCCTCGCCGGCCGATTCAGCGCCGAACCGTCCGACCCCGTCCTCGCCGCCCACCAGCTCCTCGCCGAGCTGGCCGAGATCTACTTCGACGCCCCTTACGGGCGAGCGCGCCGAGCCGTGGTGGTCGACCCAGTCGGTTGGGCGCCGAACGCCCGCTTCCTCTCGACGCTCCTCGCCGGGCTCTCCCCCAGCCCGGTGCTCGCGACGCTCACCCTCACCCAGGCGTTCGCAGCCGTGCCCGTCGGGGGAAACGGCGCGCCGCCCGTCGAGCAGCTCGTGCGCGACGGCGCCGTCGCCGCTCGAGACCGCCTCTCGGGCCACGAGGTCGCCTCGGAACGGAGAGTGATCGCCGTCGTTCGCTCGGTGCTTCCCGGCGACGCCGGCCTGCTCTCCCGGCTCGAGGACGCCGTGCTCCTCGGCGAGTCGGCCGGCCTCCGCAGCACGGCCCGGGCCGCCTACCAGGCCGTGCCTCGCCGGGCCGAGCGCGGCCTTTCGCACCTGATCAAGCTGCCGGCCGGGCGCACCGTCACGCTCACCTCGCGCACGGGCAAGATTCCCGTGAGCTTCGTGTCCACCTCGCGCTTCGCGGTGCACGCGGTCGTCGAGCTGAGCGACCCGGCGCTCAGCTTCGGCGCCGCGGGCAGGGGTCCTCGGCCGATCGTGCTCGCCGGGAAGACGACCGACCGCGACTACCAGGTCGCAGCTCGGATCTCCGGCGACTCGCGTCTCGTCGTGCGCCTCCTCTCGCCCGTCGGCGGCAAGGTGCTGTTCGTCGCCTCGTTCAGCGTGCGCTCGACCTTCGTGTCCGCAGAGGCGGTCGCCCTCTCCATCGGCGCCGTTCTCGTGCTCGCCGCGTGGTGGCTTCGATCGCTGCTACGCCGGCGGCGCGCAGCCTCCCGTAGGACCGCGGACGCGGGCGAGCCGCCCGTCGTGGCGTGAGCAGGCCCCCGCTCTCGTTCCCCGCGCCCACGCCGCGGGCCGAGGGGCTGCTGCGCGGCCAGGCGCGACCGAAGGCGCGGGGTCCGGGGAGCCGGCGGGCGCAGCTCGACCGGGCCTCCTTCGGCACCGCAGCGGGGACGCTGCTGTCACGCGTCACCGGTCTGCTCCGCCTCATCGCGCTGGCGGCCGCGCTCGGCGGCGCGAGCCTCGCCAACGGCTTCAACCTCGCGAACAGCACGCCGAACATGGTCCACGACCTCGTCATCGGCGGGATCCTGTCGGCGACCTTCGTCCCGGTCTTCGTGGAGCGCCTCGCCTCCGGGCGGCCGCGGGAAGCGGCGCAGTCCATCTCGGCGGTCGTCACGCTGTCCCTCGCCGTGCTGGCAGCCGCCTCCATCCTCCTCGCCGTGCTCGCGCCCGAGGTCGTCGACGCCTACACCTCCGGCGCCTCGGCTGCGAGCCCGGCGGCCCGGGCCGTCGCGATCGAGCTCCTCCGGTGGTTCGCGCCGCAGGTCTTCTTCTACGGACTGGTCAGCCTGGTCGAGGCGGTGCTCGCCACCCGGGACCGCTTCGCCGTCGTCGGCGTCGTCCCGGTGCTCAACAACCTCGTCGCGATCGGTGTCCTCGTCGCCTTCGCCCTCGCCGCGCACCATCTCGCCGTCCAGGGTGCCGTACCGATCTCCGCCATCCGTCACGAGCAGGGGCTGGTCACCCTGCTCGGGCTCGGCACCACGCTGGGCGTCGCCGTCCAGGCGCTCGCCCTCCTCCCGTCCCTCGCCCGCTCGGGCGTGCGGCTCCGGCTCGTGTGGCGACCACGGGACCCGGCGATCAGGAGGATCGTCGCGTTGTCGGGGTGGACCTTCGGCTTCGTCGTCGCCAACCAGGTCGCCGTGTTCGTCGTGCTCGCGCTCGAGTACCACCTCGGGGGCGGGAGCGTCAGCGCGTACACCTATGCCTACCAGTTCTTCACCTTCCCCTTCGCCGTCGTCGCCGTGTCGGTGATGAACGTCGCGAGCCCCGACATGGCACGGGCGTTCGGGTCCGGTCGCCTCGCGCTGCTCGGCCGGCGCGTCTCCCGGGCGACCCGCCAGACCCTCGCGC
>JAKAOD010000093.1 GCA_021823365.1 Actinomycetes bacterium
CGGTGCCGACGCGTTCGATGGCGCGCCGCCCCCGCCCCTCGTCGCCGTGGTCGAAGATCGTCCGCACGTAGACGATCCGCTCGCCCTTCTTGCCGGAGATCTTCGCCCAGTCGTCCGGGTTGGTCGTGTTCGGGAGGTCCTCGTTCTCCTTGTACTCCTGCTTGATCGACTCGAGCATGTCGGCGAGGCGGATGCCGCGCCCGCCGCCGGCGATCGTCCGCTTGATGGCGAGCTTCTTCGCACGGCGAACGATGTTCTCGATCATCGCCCCGGAGGCGAAGTCCTTGAAGTACAAGATCTCCTTGTCGCCGTTCTGGTAGGTGACCTCGAGGAAACGGTTGTCGTCGTCGGCGCGGTACATCTCCTGGACGGTCCGCTCGATCATCGCCTGCACGGCCTTGGCCGGCTCCCCGCCCCCGAGCGCGGCGACCTCGGCGGGATCGAGCGGAAGGCGCTGGGTGAGGTAGCGGGCGAAGATCTGCTGCGCGGCGGCCTCGTCGGGACGCTCGATCTTGATCTTCACGTCGAGCCGCCCTGGGCGGAGGATCGCCGGGTCGATGAGGTCCTCCCGGTTCGACGCGCCGATGACGATGACGTCGCGCAGCGCCTCGACCCCGTCGATCTCGGCCAGCAGCTGCGGGACGATCGTCGACTCCATGTCCGAGCTGATCCCCGTCCCCCTCGTGCGGAAGAGGGAGTCCATCTCGTCGAAGAAGACGATGACCGGGACGCCCTCCTCGGCCTTCTCCCGGGCGCGCTGGAAGACGAGCCGGATCTGCCGCTCGGTCTCGCCGACGTACTTGTTCAGCAGCTCGGGGCCCTTGATGTTGAGGAAGTAGCTGCGGACGTTGTCGTTGCCCGTCAGCTCGGCGACCTTCTTGGCGAGGGAGTTCGCGACGGCCTTGGCGATGAGCGTCTTGCCGCAGCCCGGCGGGCCGTAGAGGAGGATCCCCTTCGGCGCAGGCAGCTCGTGCTCGGCGAAGAGGTCCCGGTGGAGGTAGGGCAGCTCGACCGCGTCGGTGATCGCCTCGATCTGGGTGTCGAGCCCGCCGATGTCGGCGTAGGTGACGTCGGGGACCTCCTCGAGGACGACCTCCTCGATCTCCGGCCGAGGCAGCTTCTCGAGAAGGAGCTGGGTGCGGGTGTCCATGAGCAGGCTGTCCCCGGCGCGAAGGCGCGTGTCGACGAGGCTGTCGGCGAGCTCGGCGACCCGCAGCTCGTCCGCGCGCCCGACGACGAGGGCCCGCCGACCGTCCTCGAGGACCTCCTGGACGGTCACGACCTCGCCGGACTGCTCGAAGCTGCGTGCGAGCACGACGTTCAGCGACTCGTTGAGGACGACCTCCTGGCCGCGGCGGAGCTCGGACGCGTCGATGCCGGGATGGAGCGAGACGCGCATCTTCCGGCCGCTCGCGAACACGTCGGCGGAGCCGTCGTCGTTGAGCTGGAGGTAGGTCCCGTAGGCGCTCGGCGGCTGGGTGAGCTTGTCGACCTCCTCTCTCAGCGCGGCGATGTTCTCCTTCGCCTGCTGGAGGGTGAAGGTGAGCTTCTCGTTCTGGGAGAGGGCGTGGCGCAGCTGGCCGGTGACGTCGAGGAGCCGCTCCTCGAGGACCCGGACGCGCTGCGGCGCCTCCTGGAGGCGGTGGCGAAGCTCGACCACCTCGGCTTCGGCCGCCTCCAGCTGTGCCCGGAGCTGGGCGAGCGCCTTGTCGTCCATGTCGGGACACCTCCTTGCCCGCGCAGTGGTCCCGCGTCGCGGGACCCTACACCGGCCGGAGCGGCCTCAAGGGGCATGCCGCCTGCCTCCCTGACGGCAGGGCCGCCGCGCGCCTTGACCCGCGCCGCCCCTGTGCACGAGCAGGAGGGCCGTGGTCGCTATCGTTGCAGCGATGCGTCGAGGTGCGCGCCCGCGGGATGGCGTGCCACCCGCCCCGCGCGGGCGCCGGTGAGCGGGACGCCGAAGGAGCGCCGAAGGGCATGAAGGTCTGGATCGACCAGGATCTCTGCACCGGGGACGGTCTCTGCGAGGAGATCTGCCCGAACGTGTTCACCCTCCTCGACGACGGCCTGGCCTACGTCAAGGACGGCGACCAGGTGATGAACGACCCGGGCGGGTCCCAGGGCATGGTTGTCGTGCCGGCGGGCCTCGAGGACGCCGTCACCGAGGCGGCCGAGGAGTGCCCCGGGGAGTGCATCTTCATAGAGAAGGACTAACGGGGCTCCGCTCCGGGCCGGCGGCCGGGCCCGGCAAGGTGTCCTCGTCGGCACCACTTCGAGGCACCGAGACGCAGGCCGTCAGCGGAATCGCCGGACGTCCAAACCGCTGACCTCGTGAGCTCCCCGTGCCGTCGGAGAGCAGCCTTGCTCGGCCGAGAGCAGACGCGCCGTCGTGAGGAAGCCCGTGTGGGCGACCATCCGGTGGTCCGGGCGCACCGAGCGGCCCTCGACGTGCCAGGTCCGTCGCAGGACCTCGAAGGTCTCGGCGAGCCCGAAGGCGCTGTGCGCGACCCGCTCCCGAAGCTCTGCGGTCTGGTTGATCGTCGGCAGGTAGGCGAGAAGGATCCCGCCCGGGAAGAGCGCCTTCTCGGCGTGGGCGAGGACGCGCCACGGCTCGGGCAGGTCGAGCAGGACCCGGTCGAGGCCGGACTCTGCGATCCCGTCGTAGACGTCGCGCTCCTCCACCCGGTAGGGCGCCGCCGGCCCGAGCGCCTCGGCGACGTTCGTGCGCGCCCGGCGGGCGAAGTCCTCGCGCAGCTCGTAGCCGACGACCTCGGCGCCGGCGCCGAGGAGCGCCATCGAAAGGGCGCCCGAGCCGACACCGGCCTCGAGGACGCGCGCACCGCCGAACACGTCGGCGGCGACGAGGATGGCGCCGAGGTCCTTCGGGTAGATGACCTGCGCGCCCCGCGGCATCTTCAGCACGAGGTCCGACAGCGTCGGCCGGAGCACGAGGAGGCGCCCTCCGGGGCCACCCCTGCCGTCGCGCTGGCGCGCGACGTGCTCGCTCCCCTCCTCGGCGCCGATGAGCTCCTCGTGGTCGAGCACGCCGGCGTGGCTCTGGAACGAGCCGCCGGCGACGAGGCGGACGAGATAGCGGCGGTCCTTCCTGTCGACGAGGAGCACGCGCTCGCCCTCGACGAGCGGGCCGCGCCGCCTCGGCGTCACCGTCACCGGCGTCGCAGCGAGGTCACGCCCCGGCGCCGGACCGGTCCCCCGCCCGACGCCGCCCGTCGCGCTGCCCACGCCTCTCGGCCCGCCGCTGGTGGCGGCGCGTCGGGGCCGGCGGCAGGTGGGTGACGACGATCGATTCCCCGAGGGCGAGGTCCTCGCGCACGACCTTCGGCCGCTCGGCCGAGGCGAGCAGGCGGAGCAGCCACGCCAGCGCCGCGACGGCGAGCCAGATCGAGCTCCCGTCGAGCAGCCCCTGACGAAGCCCGCGCCGGACGAGCCGGCGCGAGAGGCGGTCGATGAGCGACAGCACCGCCTCAGACCCGGCGGATCTCTAGCACGGTGGAGCGCTTCCGACCCCGGCGTCGCCCGAGCAGGTAGACGGAGGCGAGCGCGAGCACGCCCCCGCCGACGGCGGTCGCCAGGGCCGTCGTCTTCGATTCCGTGACGATCGCCTGCGCCGAGCCGCCGAGCGAGCGGAGCTGCTGCTCGATGTCGCCGAGCGTCACCCTCTCCCCCGCCGACCTCGTCGCCTCTTTCGTCGGGCTCACGCCTTGCTCCCCCCTGCCCGCCGCCCGTGCCGCATGCCCCGAAGGCCGAAGACGGTCCCGAGGATCGCCAGGACGAGCGCCGTGACGCCGCTCAACAGGTACGGGGCGAAGGTCCAGGTGCCGGCGAACGCGCTCCCCGTCTCGGTCTGGAGCGCCCGTAGCTCGGCGAGGAGCAGCACGGCCCCCCCGATCCCGAGGAGCAGCGCCCCGGAGATGCCGAAGGCGAGGGTGCGCAGGATGTGGCGGAGCGGACCGAAGGTCTCCTGGACCACGTACCTACGGAGCAGTGAGGCGGTCTCGCCCACCGCGGCGCGCGCCGGCTCGGCCCGCCGGCCTGCACGTCCTGCGACCATCGGGCGGAGGCTAGCGCGGATGCCCTGCTAACGTGCGCGGGTGCCCCAGGTCCTCCTCGCCGTCCTGGTCGGCTTGGCGGTCAGCCAGATCGCGACCTTCGCGACCACCGTCTTCCTGCACCGGGCGGTCACCCACAAGGCGCTCACCCTCACGCCCGGCACGCGCCTCGCCTTCCGGATCCTCGTCTGGGTGACGACGGGCATCCGGCCCCGGCAGTGGGCGGCGGTCCACCGGCGCCATCACGCCTACACCGACGTCGAGGGCGACCCGCACTCCCCCCTCCTGCTCGGGTTCTGGACGGTCCAGCTCGGCAACGTCGCCCTCTACCGCCGCTGCGCCCGGGACGGCGTGACCGTCCAGCGCTACGCCAAGGACCTCCCGCCCGACCGGCTCGACAAGGCGCTCTTCGACCACGCCTTCCTCGGCCTCGGGATCGGCATCGCGATCCTGGTCGCCGGGCTCGGCTGGGAGTACGGGCTCCTCGCCGCCGCCGTGCACACGGTCACCTACCTCCTGCTCAACTCGGCGATCAACGCCGTCGGGCACGCCTTCGGGTCCCAGCCCTACCCGAACACGGCGCGCAACAACCAGTGGCTCGCCTGGATCACCGCCGGCGAGGGCCTCCACAACAACCACCACGCCGCACCGACCTCGGCCCGCCTCGCCCTGGACGGGCGCCAGGTCGACCCGGGATGGTGGCTCGTGCACCTCCTCGCTCGCGCCGGGCGGGCGAGCGTCCGGCACGACCTGCCACGCTTCCTCCCGCCCTCGGGTCCCTTCGCCACGACAGCGCCCACGCCCCGCGGTGATCTGTCTCCGGAAGCGGATGTGGACGGGGCGGGCGCGGAGCCCGTGCCGGTCGCGAGCGCCGCCGCAGCCTCCCCGACCGGCACCGTCGCGCCGTAGCGCCATAATCTCGGGTACCAGGCGGCGCGCCGGAGGGGGCGTCGGAGCGCCTTGCGGCCCGGCTCGACCCGGGCGGACGGCGGACGAGAGGAGCGGCCGGTGAGCAGGGTGCACGACCTCTACGACGCCGGGGGCCAGAGCCCCTGGCTCGACGACCTGAAGCGGTCCTACCTCACCGGCGACGGGCTCGAGCGCTACATCGAGCTCGGCATCCGCGGCCTCACGTCCAATCCGACGATCATGACGAAAGCGATCGAGGGAGGGAGCGACTACGACGAGCAGTTCGCCGACCTCGTGGCCTCCGGCAAGTCCGTCGAGGAGAGCTACTGGGACCTCGTCCTCTCCGACGTCACCGGCGCGCTCGGGCGTTTCGGGCCCCTGCACCAGAGCTCGGGCGGCGGTGACGGCTACGTCTCTGTCGAGGTCTCACCGAGCCTTGCCCACGACACGGCAGGGACCGTCGCCATGGCGCGGGAGCTGCACGAACGGGTGGCGCAGCCGAACCTGCTCGTGAAGATCCCGGCGACGAAGGAGGGCGTGCCGGCGATCGAGGAGGCGATCGCGGCGGGCCGCAGCGTGAACGTGACGCTGATCTTCTCCCTCGAGCGCTACGGGGAGGTGATAGAGGCGTACCTCTCCGGCCTCGAGCGCCTCGTCGCCGCCGGCGGCGACGCGTCGAGGGTCGCCTCGGTCGCCTCGTTCTTCGTGAGCCGGGTCGACACCGAGGTCGACCGCCGGCTCGAGGCGATCGCCGCCGCCGAGCCGGGCACGCCGAGGGTCGAGCGGGCCCTCGCGCTGCGGGGCACGGCCGCCATCGCCCAGGCGCGCCTCGCCTACTCGCTCTTCCGGGAGCGCTTCGGCGCCCCGCGCTTCGCCGAGCTCGCCGGGCACGGCGCCCGGCTGCAGCGGCCGCTGTGGGCGTCGACCTCGACGAAGAATCCCGCCTACCCCGACCTGCTCTACGTCGAGGCGCTCGTCGGTCCCGACACCGTCGACACCCTTCCCCCGGCGACGGTCGAGGCCTTCGCCGACCACGGGAGCGTGGCGCGCACGGTCGACGCCGATCCCGCCGGCGCGCAGTCGACGGTCGACGACCTCGGAGAGGTCGGCGTCGACCTCGACGACGTCACGGCCCAGCTCGAGACCGAGGGCGTCGCCTCCTTCGCCAAGTCCTTCGACGAGCTGATCGAGAGCCTCGGCCGGAAGGCCGTCGCGCTCGGGGCGGCCCGTTGAGCACGGGCGGGCGGCGACCCGAGGCGCCCCGCCGGGCCGGGGGCGCCCGCACGGCAAAGGGCACCTCCAGATGAGCGAGCTCCGCCAGGTCGAGAAGCTCCCCGCGGAGCCGGGCGGAGCCCGCCTTCGCGCCATCGACCCCGACGAGTCCCGCCGGCCCGGCTCCCTCGCCCTCGTCGTCTTCGGCGCCTCGGGCGACCTCGCCCACCGGAAGATCCTCCCCGCCCTCGCCCAGCTCGCGGAGCAGGGCGCCCTGGGCGAGGGCTTCGCCGTCGTCGGCGTGGCCCGCACCGGATGGAACGACGAGGAGTTCCGAAAGGTCTGCCTCGAGGTCGCCCCGGTCGAGTCGGCCGGCGCCTGGGAGCAGCTCGTGCAGCGCTTCCGCTACGTCGCCGGCGACTACGGCGACGAGGCGACGTTCGCCAAGCTCGCTGCGATCCTCGCCGAGCTCGACAAGGACCAGGGCACCGGGGGCAACCGCGTCTACTACCTCGCGACGATCCCGGCGCTGTTCGGCCCGGTCGCGCAGGCGCTCGCCGCGCACGGCTGCAACGAGCCGGCCCGGGGTGGCGAGTTCGCCCGCCTCGTCGTCGAGAAGCCCTTCGGCTCGGACCTCGGCAGCGCCGCCACGCTCGACGACGAGCTCCACCAGGCCTTCCGCGAGGACCAGATCTTCCGCATCGACCACTACATGGGCAAGGAGACCGTCCAGAACGTCCTCGCCCTCCGCTTCGCCAACTCGATCTTCGAGCCGATCTGGAACCGCCGCTACGTCGACCACGTGCAGGTCACCGTCGCCGAGAGCCTCGGCGTCGAGCACCGGGGCACCTTCTACGAGACGGCCGGGGCGCTGCGCGACATCGTGCAAAACCACGTCATGCAGGTCCTGTCGCTCACCTTGATGGAGCCGCCGGCGGAGATGGAGGCGTCGGCGATCCGGGACGAGAAGGTCAAGCTGCTCCGCTCGGTGGTCGTCCCCGACGTCGACGAGGCGGTCAACGACGTCGTGCGCGCCCAGTACGCCGGCGGGATCGTCGAGGGCGCGACCGTTCCCGCCTACCGCTCGGAGGAGGGGGTGTCTGCCACCTCGGAGACCGAGACCTACGTCGCGATGCACCTCCTCGTCGACAACTGGCGCTGGGCCGGCGTGCCGATCTACGTGCGGACGGGCAAGCGCCTCGCGACGCGGGCGACCGAGGTCTCGATGATCTTCCAGCGCCCGCCGCACCTGCCCTTCGCCGGCAAGCTCGCCCGCGACCTCCGCCCGGACACCTTGACGCTGCGGATCCAGCCCGACGAGGGGATCAGCCTCTCCTTCGGGGCGAAGGTCCCCGGTCCGGCGTTCCGGGTGCGCTCGGTCTCGATGGACTTCTCCTACGCCGACGCGTTCCCCGGCGGCACGGCGGAGGCCTACGAGCGGCTTCTGCTCGACGCGATGACGGGGGACGCGACGCTGTTCATCCGCAGCGACGAGGTCGACCAGGCATGGGCGATCGTCGCGCCGATCCAGCGGGCCTTCGTCGACGGCGAGCCGCCCCTCGCCCGGTACAGGGCCGGGAGCTGGGGGCCGATCGAGGCCGACCGGCTGATCGAGGGCGGCGGTCGCCAGTGGCGAAACCCCTGACCGGCGAGGTCCGCGTCGAGGAGGACGTCCCCGGCGCCTTCGCACGGCTCGTCGTCGAGGAGGCGACGAAGACCCTCGCCGACCCGGGCCGCGGTGGCGCACCGTTCCGCCTCGGCTGCTCCGGGAGCTCGTCCGGCGAGCACTGCTTCGCCCGGCTCGCCACCCACGACGAGCTCGACTGGAGCCGCGTCGAGTGCTTCCTCGCCGACGAGCGCTGCGTCGACCCCGACGACCCCGCCGCCAACCAGCGGGCGCTCCGCTCTGTGCTCGCCAAGCGCCTCTCCTCCCTCGCCGGCTTCCACCCGATGTCCTGCGCCGAGGGGCCCGAGCCCTACGAGCAGCTGCTCCGGTCGGCGGGCTCGCTCGACCTCCTCCAGCTCGGCTTCGGACCCGACGGGCACACCGCGTCGCTCTTCCCGAGCTCCCAGGCGCTCGACGCGCCCTCCGACCGCCTCGTCGCCCGCAACGCCGACCCCTCCGGCCGCAACCCCTTCGAGCGGCTCACGCTCACCTACGCCGGCATCGCCCTCGCCCGCCTCGTCGTCCTCGTCGTGATGGGCGAGGAGAAGAAGGAGGCCTTCGAGCGCGTCACCCGCGGCGAGGCGCTGCCGGCAGCGGAGGTCCGGGCCGAGCGGGTCGTCTGGCTCGTCGAGCCGGGGGCGGCGGGGGCGTCGGTGTGAGCGAGGAGGCCGAGGGCGCAGCACCCGCAGGCGGGGTCGCCGCCGGCTCGGCGCCCGACGTCGCGGCGCTCATCGACGGGCTCCTGGACGCCGCCGGCGCCAAGCGCCACCGGGAGCTCTACCGCTCGATCATCTCCTCGGCGCTCGAGCTCACGCGCAACGGCGTGAGCCGCCTCGACCTGAAGATCGCCAACTCGGCCCTGGCGGAGATGGCCGAGGCGTTCGCGATGTTCGCCCCGTACCGCGAGGTGCCGAAGGTGACGATCTTCGGCTCGGCGCGCACCGCCCCCTCCGACGGGCTGTACGTGCTCGCCCGCTCGCTCGCCCGGCGCTTCGCCGAGGCGGGCTGGATGGTGGTCACGGGGGCCGGGCCGGGGATCATGGCGGCGGGCAACGAGGGGGCGGGCCCGGAGATGGCGATCGGGGTCAACATCAGGCTTCCCTTCGAGGCGCTTCCCAACGCCTGGATCGCCGAGAACGAGAAGCTCGTCGAGATGAAGTACTTCTTCACCCGCAAGCTGATGCTCATGAAGGAGTCGAGCGGCTTCCTCGTCCTCCCGGGCGGCTTCGGGACCCTGGACGAGGCCTTCGAGCTGCTCACCCTGCTCCAGACGGGCAAGGCCGAGCCGGCGCCGATCGTCCTCGTCGAGCGGCGCGGCGACTCCTACTGGGAGGGGTGGGAGCGCTTCGTCACCGACCAGGTGTACCACCGCGGGCTTGCGGACCCGCCGGACGCCGCG
>JAKAOD010000094.1 GCA_021823365.1 Actinomycetes bacterium
CTCGACCATGGCGAGCAGGCGTCCGGGCCGCGCCGATCTCCCCACCCAGAAGCCGCGCCCCGGCCACGCCTGCAGGAGCGCCATGCCCACGAAGAAGAGGCCCAGCGCGCCGGTCACCAGCCGCCCGAGGCGCCGCCCACGCCACGCGGACTCCGGGAGCGCCAGGAGCCCGCCCGCCACGGCGTAGAAGAGCACCGCGCCGGGAAGGCCGAACGCCCAGGACTGGCCATGGCTGAACGTGCCCCCGAACGCCTCGCCGACCACCCACACGACGAGCCCCCATCCCACGCTCACCAGGCCCGCGGCCCGGGACCAGCGGCCGCGGGGCGCGAGCACGAGCGCGAGCCCGATCCCGATCTGGGTCCAGACCACGGCGGCGGCCACCTCGACCGGATGGTTGGTCCAGACGGTCGTGCCGGCGACGACGAGACGGTGGATCCAACCCGGGGAGCCGAGCTCCGCGGGCTTCACGACCCCTTCGGGCATCCCGAGGGGCATGCTGGCCTGCATCTGGAGCAGGCCGTCGAGCAGCCAGAGCAGCCCGAAACCGACACGGAGGAACCGGCGCGCGGGGGGCTCGGCGCTCGTGACCACCGCCCCTGGCCCGCCGGGCCGTGCCGGTGCCGCCCCACCCAGGTGGGAAGGGCCTCCCCGGCGGAGCTGGAAGGTGAACCAGAGGTTCCAGGCGAGCGCCATGCCGACGCCGACCGCCAGGATGAGCAGGAACTGGTGGAGGATCGCCGTGTGGAAGGCCGCCACGACGAGCGGGTTGTCGGCCCGGAGCGAGTTGGACATCCCCGGCATCGCTCACCGTCTCCCAGGAGCTGCCGGGCCGGACATCGCCGCACAAGCTAACCGTCTGCTCAGGTCCTCCTTCGCGCGCCTCGTTCGTCGTGCACGCGCAGCCGCCAGAGCCGCGCGGCCACCTCGGCCTCCACGCCGTGGCTGGACGGCTCGTAGTAGACGTGCCCCTCGAGCGCGGCGGGCCGGTACTGCTGGTCGACCCAGCCTTCGGGCCAGTCGTGGGGGTAGCGGTACCCCGCGCCGTGGCCGATCCGCTCGGCGGCGCGGTAGTGGCTGTCGCGCAGGTGTGCCGGCACCTCGCCGCGCACCTCCCCGCGCACGTCGCCGCGGGCTCGGCCGAGCGCCAGGGTCACCCGGTTCGACTTCGGCGCGCAGGCGAGATAGACGACCGCGTGCGCGAGGTTCAGCGCGGCCTCCGGCAGCCCCACCAACTCCACCGCGCGCGCGGCGGCGTCGGCGACGACGAGCGCCTGGGGGTCCGCCATGCCGATGTCCTCGCTCGCCAGGATGACGAGCCGGCGTGCCACGAAGCGCGCGTCCTCTCCGGCCTCGAGCATCCGCGCCATCCAGTACAGGCCCGCGTCGGGGTCCGAGCCTCGGACGGACTTGATGAAGGCGCTCACCTGGTCGTAGTGCTCGTCCACCCCCTGGTGGTAGAGGCGCCCCGCGCGGGCGCGCACGACGTCGTCGACGGTGACGGCGACCCTCGACGCGTCAGAGGCCGGCCCGGCGTGCCCGGCGCGCCCTTCGCGCGCCGAGGCGAGCGCGACGGCGACCTCGAGCGTCGTGAGCGCGGCACGCGCGTCCCCCTCCGCCGCGCCGACGACGGCGCCCACCGTCTCGTCGTCGGCCTCGGCGTGCTCGACGTCGAGGCCGCGCCGCACCAGCGCCGCCATGTCGTCGTCGCCGATCGGCTCGAGCCGCCATAACGTCGCGCGGCTCATGAGCGGCGCGTTCACCTCGAAGAACGGGTTCTCCGTCGTCGCGCCGATGAGCACGACGAGCCCGTCTTCGACCGCGGGAAGCAAGACGTCCTGCTGCGCCTTGTTGAACCTGTGGACCTCGTCCAAGAACAGAATGGTGCCCCGCGCCTCTTCCCCCAGGCGCCGCCGCGCCCCGTCGATGGCCTCGCGGACGTCCTTCACCCCGGCGGTCACCGCGGAGAGCGCCACCATCTCCTTTCTCGTCGCGACCGCGACGAGCCGCGCGAGCGTCGTCTTGCCGCTGCCCGGCGGCCCCCAGAGCACCACCGAAGAGAGCCGGTCGCGTTCGACGAGCACGCGCAGGGGCGCACCCGGGCCGACGAGGTGGCGCTGCCCCACCACCTCGTCGAGGGAGCGGGGCCGCAGGCGGGCGGCGAGGGGCGCACGAGATCGCAGCCGCTCCTCGGCCGCGGCCTCGAAGAGCCCGGTCATCTCCCGGCGATCCGGATCCCGAGCTCCGCGAGCGACGACGCCGGCAACGGCTTGGGCGCCCCGGTCAAGGGGTCGGAGCCCGACTGGGTCTTCGGGAAGGCGACCACCTCGCGGATGCTCTCCTCGCCGGCGAGGACGGCGACGAGCCTGTCGATGCCGAACGCGAAGCCCGCGTGCGGCGGCGCGCCGTAGCGGAAGGCGTTCATGAGGAACCCGAAGCGCGACTCGGCGTCCTCGTCGGAGACGCCGAGCGCCTTGAACACCCGTGCCTGGACGTCGGCGCGGTGGATCCGGACGCTCCCCGATCCGAGCTCCCAGCCGTTCAGCACGAGGTCGTAGGCCTGCGAGCGCACCGACAGGGGGTCGGTCTCGATCCGGTCGAGATCGTCGGGGTGCGGCATGGTGAACGGGTGGTGCGCGGCCGCGGGGTGCCCGTCCGCGCCGATCGCCTCGAAGAGCGGGAACTGGACCACCCAGACGTAGCGGTGCGGCCCCTCCCCCACCGGCTTGGCGGCCAGCTCGACCCGCAGCTGGCCGAGGACGGTGCAGGCCGTGCGGTGCTCGTCGGCCACCACGAGGACGAGATCGCCCGGCGCCGCCCCGGTCGCGCGTAAAAGGCCCTCTCGTTCTTCCTCCGAGAGGACGCGGGCGAGCGGCGAGTCGAGGGAGCTCCCGCCCCCGCCCTCGCGCTCGTTGACACGGAACCAGGCAAGTCCCCTCGCCCCGAGGGCCTTCGCCCGCTCGACGAGCGCGTCGAGCGCGGCGCGGCTCGTCCCCGAGCCGCCTCGGACCTGGAGGCCCTTCACCGCCGGCGCGGCGAGCGCGCGGACCTCGCTCGACGCGAAGACCTCGCCGAGGTCCACGATCGCGGTCTCGATCCGGAGGTCCGGCTTGTCGGTCCCGTAGCGGTCGAGCGCCTCTGCCCACGACATCTGCTCGATCGCCGGCGGGCGCGAGCCGGTCGCGGCCTCCGCGGCGTCGAGCACCGCCTCGGAGACGAAGCCGAGCACGTCGTCTTGGGTGACGAACGACGCCTCCATGTCGAGCTGGGTGAACTCGAACTGGCGATCCGCGCGCAGGTCCTCGTCCCGCAGGCACCGTGCGATCTGGTAGTAGCGGTCCACCCCCCCGACCATGAGCAGCTGCTTGGCGATCTGGGGGCTCTGCGGAAGGACGTAGAAGGTGCCGGGGTGGAGCCGGCTCGGCACCGCGAACTCGCGCGCGCCCTCGGGGGTCGGCGACCAGAGCAGCGGGGTCTCGACCTCGCAGAACCCCTGGCGCTCCATCGCCCTGCGGATCGCCGAGACGACCGTCGCCCGCAGCCGGAGGTTCGCCTGCATCCGCGGACGGCGGAGGTCCACGTAGCGGTGGCGGAGCCGCACGGCCTCCTCGACGTCGGCCCGGTCCTCCACGAGGAACGGCGGCGGCTCGGCGACCGAGAGGACCTCGACCGTGCAGTCCCCGATCTCCACCTCCCCGGTCTCGAGGTTCGGGTTCTCCATCCCTTCGGGCCGGCGGCGCACCACGCCCGACACACAGACGACGTACTCGCTGCGGAGATCGACCGAGGTGTCCACGACGCACTGGACGATCCCGCTGCGGTCGCGCAGGTCGACGAACGCCAGGTGCTCGCCGTGCTCGCGCCGCCGGGCGACCCATCCGCAGAGCCGCACCCGCGCGCCCACGTCGTCGAGGCCCACCTCGCCGCAGAGCCCCGTCCGCATCGACGTCGCGCCCGTCATCTCCGGCCCTCCCGTCCGGGCGCGCCCTCGCCGGGCGCACCGGCGACTGCGTCGCGCACCGCGTCGACGACGGCGGCGATCGGCACGGGCTCCTGGTCGCCGCCGGATCGCAGGGGTCGCACGAGCACGGTGCCCGCCGCCGCCTCCGCCGGACCGACGATCAGGGCGACGGCCGCGCCCGAGCGGTCGGCGAGCTTCATCTGCGCCTTCATCGAGCGGCCGTCGAACGCACGGTCGCTCGCGAGCCCTGCCTGGCGGAGCCTGGCGGTGATCGCGCGCGCGGCGTCGCCGCCGGCGACGTCGACGACGAAGGCGTCGAGCGCTGGCGGGTCGACGGGGAAGACCCCTTCGGCGTCGCACGCGACGAGGACGCGTTCGATCCCCATGCCGAAGCCGACACCCGGCGTGGGGGGTCCTCCGAGCATCTCCACCAGCCCGTCGTAGCGTCCGCCGCCGCACAGCGCGTTCTGCGCCGCCTCGATGGCCCCCGACGCGAACTCGAAGGTCGTGCGCGTGTAGTAGTCGAACCCACGTACGAGCCGGGGATCGATCTCGAAGGCGACGCCGAGCGAGCCGAGGCCCTCTCGGACACGGACGAAATGCGCCGCGCACTCCACGCAGAGGTGGTCGACGAGCTTCGGCGCCGTGCTCGTGACGGCCCGGCACTCGGGGCGCTTGCAGTCGAACACCCGCATGGGATTGGCCCGGAAGCGCTCTCGGTGCTCGTCGCACAGCTCGCCTCGGTGCGCCTCGAAGAACGCGCGCACGTCCACGAGGTACGCGGGACGGCACGCGGCGTCTCCCATGGAGCCGATGCGCAACGAGTAGTCGGCGAGACCCAACGTCGCGAAGTACGCGTGCGCGACCCAGATCACCTCCACGTCGAGGTCGGCGTCGGCGACGCCGAGCGCCTCGATGCCGAGCTGGTGGTGCTGGCGGTAGCGCGCGGCCTGGGGGCGCTCGTGGCGCAGCAGCGGCGCCAGGTACCACGCCTTCCACGGCAGGCCGGGGCGGTGCTGCAGGTACGCGCGCACGACCGACGCGGTCCCCTCGGGGCGCAGCGCCAGCATCTGGCCGTCGCGGTCGGCGAACTCGTACATCTCCTTGCCCACGACGTCGTTCTGCTCGCCGATGCCGCGCCGGAACACCCACGCGTACTCGAATACCGGGCTCTGGATGAGGCCGTACCCCGCGGGCTCGACGAGCGCCCGGAAGCGCGCCGCGGCCTCTTCGAACCGCCACGACTCGGGCCAGAGGAGGTCCCTCGTGCCGGTCGGGGCGCGCGGCGGCACGCGATCGCCGGGTCCTTCGGTCACCGTCAGGCCTTCTTGCCGGGCAGGAGCCGGTACGCGTCGAACACGCCGTCGAGGTGCTTGAGCGACGCCAGGACCGACTGCAGGTGCGTCGGGTCGGCGAGCTCCACCTCGAACGACATCCGGCTGACCCGGTCCGGGGTGGTCGCGGTGCGGGCGGCGACGATGTTCAAGTGATGCTCGGACACCACGCGGCTCACGTCCGACAGGAGCCGCTCGCGGTCGAAGGCGAGGACTTCGACCGTGGCGAGGAAGATCCCTTCGACCCCCCGGTCCCACTCCACCTCGATCAACCGCTCCTGGGACCGCCGGGAGAGCGCCGTCGCGTTCGAGCAGTCGGCGCGGTGCACCGACACCCCCCGACCCTGGGTCACGAACCCGAGGATCTGGTCGCCCGGCACGGGCGTGCAGCACCGCGCCAGGTGCACCATGACGTCGTCGAGCCCCTCGACGTAGAGGCCCGCTGCGGGGAGGCGGCTCCGGCGCGTGCGCCCCGCCGTGAGGGTGGCAGTGGTCGGCAGCTGCTCGGGCTCGCCAGGGCGCAGCTCGCGCACCAGGCGCTGGACGATCGAGTGCGCGGACACCTGGTGCTCGCCGATGGAAGCGAACAGGGCGTCCGTGTCGGCAAGGTTCATCGCGGCGGCCACCTGCACGAGCGCGCTCGACGCCATGACCTTCTGCAGCGGCATGCCCTCGCGCCGCAGCGCCTTCGCGAGCTCCTCCCTGCCGGTCTCGATCGCGTCCTCGCGCCGCTCCCGGCTGAACCACTGGCGGATCTTGTTGCGCGCCCTCGAAGACGCGACGATGTCGAGCCAGTCGCGCGAGGGCGCAGCCGTCGGGGACTTGGTGGTGAAGATCTCGACCGTGTCGGCGGAAGTGAGCTTCGTGTCCAGCGGGACGAGCCTGCCGTTCACCCGCGCCCCGATGCAGCGATGACCGACCTCCGTGTGGATCGCGTACGCGAAGTCGACGGGCGTCGAGCGCGCCGGGAGGGCGATGACCTTCCCCTTCGGGGTGAACACGTAGACCTCGTCCTGCTCGAGGTCCAGCTTCAGGGCCTCGAGGAACTCGAGCGGGTCGGTCGTCTCCTGGTCCACGTCGGAGATCCGCTGCATCCAGGCGATCTCCGAGGAGACGTCCTCCTTCTCCTTGTAGCCCCAGTGCGCGGCGATGCCGTACTCCGCCCGCCGGTGCATCTCGTGGGTCCGGATCTGGACCTCGATGGGCTTGCCGTCGAGGCCGATCACGGTGGTGTGCAGCGACTGGTAGAGGTTGAACTTCGGCGTGTTGATGTAGTCCTTGAAGCGGCCCTGCACCGGCGGCCAGATCGCGTGGATCGCCCCGAGCGCCGCCCAGCAGTCCTTCTCGGAGGCGACGACCACGCGCATGCCCACCAGGTCGTGAATGTCATCGAACTGCTTGCCGCGCACGACCATCTTCTCGTAGATGCTCCAGAGATGCTTCGGGCGACCGGTCACCTCCGCCTCGATGCCGGCTGCGGACAACCGCTCGCGCACCGAGACGAGCACCCGTGCGAGGTACTCCTCGCGCTGGGGGGCCCGGACCGCGACCATCTGCTCGATCTCCGCGTACCGTCTCGGGTGCAGGGTCGCGAACGCGAGGTCCTCCAGCTGCCATCGGACCTGCTGGACTCCCAGACGGTGCGCCAACGGGGCGTAGACGTCGAAGGTCTCGGTGGCGATCCGCCGCTGCTTCCACTCGGGCATCACCGCGAGGGTCCGCATGTTGTGGAGCCGGTCGGCGAGCTTGATGAGCAGGACCCGCCAGTCGCTCGCCATCGCGAGCAGCATCTTGCGGATGGTGGCGGCCTGCTGCTGCTCCTTCGAGTCGAACTGGAGCCGGTCGAGCTTCGTCACCCCGTCGACGATCCCGGCGACGACCGGGCCGAGCTCCGCCTCCAGCATCTCCAGCGTGAGGCCGGTGTCCTCGACTGCGTCGTGGAGGAGGGCTGCCGCGACCGAAGGGGCGTCGAGGCCCAGCTCGGCGACGATCCCTGCGACGGCGATCGGGTGGGTGACGAACGCCTCGCCCGACAGCCGGAATTGGCCCTCGTGGGCCGCCGCCGCCATGGCGGCGGCGCGGAGGATCGGGGTGGCGTCGGCCCGGGGATGACGGGCGGCGAAGGTCTTCAGCACGAGGTCCAGCAGCTCGCCCAGGTGACCGGGCTCCACGTGCGCGGTCCCACCGCCGACCGCTGCCAGCGTCACCATTCCTTCAAACTACCCGTTGCGGTCCCCCGAGCCGTGCCCAGCCGGCCCCGGCCGGGAGCACGACTACCGGCGCCGCTTGCCCTTCCCCCCCTTGCGCGGGCGAGAGGCCTGGCGGCGTGCCGCCGACTGGCGCTGCTGGGGCCTGGACCCGCCGCGAGGCGCCCCGGCGGCCCTGGACGGCGCCCCGGCGGCGCTGGCACCGGCGGCGCTGGCACCGGCCACGGTCTGTGCCGTATCGGGCTCGAGCGTCGCCGTCGCCGCGCCCCGCGTCTGGCCCCCTGGACGCACGGCGCCGCGGCCCTGACCCGGGCGGATCGTGCGCGAACCGGCTCCGCCATCGCGCGACATGCGGAGCGCGCCTCCGCCGGCCGACGTGCCGAGCAGGGCTGCTGCTGCCTTCGGCGTGAGCAGCCCCAGGCGCTCGCCCTTCGCCTCGATGCGTTGGCGGATCGCCGCGTAGCGGGGCTCGCGCTCTTTCAGCATCGCCAGGAGCGGCGAGGCGATGAAGATCGACGAGTACGCGCCGGAGCACAGCCCGACGAAGAGGGCGAGGCCGTAGTTCTGGAGGGTCGTCGCCCCGAGGAGCTCCGCGCCGATGAGCAGCACCGCCAGCACCGGCATGATCGCGACCAGCGAGGTGTTGATCGAGCGCGCCAAGGTCTGGTTCATCGAGAGGTTGACCATCTCCGTGTAGGTCATCCGCCCGGTGGCGCCGAGCCCCTTGGCGTTCTCGCGGACGCGGTCGAACACGACGACGGTGTCGTAGAGCGAGTAGCCGAGGATCGTCAGCACCGCGATCACGGTGTCCGGGGTCACCTGGAATCCCGTCAGCGAGTAGACGCCCGCCGTCACCAGCAGGTCGTGGAGGAGCGCGATGAACGCGGCGAGGGCCATCTTCGGCTCGAAGCGGAGGCTGATGTACACGGCCACGAGGACCAGGAAGACGATGAGCGCGATCACCGCCTTCTGGGTGACCTGGCCTCCCCAGGTGGGCCCGACGGTTGTGACCGACACCGAGGTGGCCGGCTGCTTCGTGACTTTCGCGAGGGCGGCGATGACCCGTGTGACCTCCGCGGCCCGCGCCCGTGTGCTGAGGCTGTTCAGGTCGGCGGTGACCCGCACGGTCTGGCTGCTGCCGGTTCCGAGCAGCTCGACCGTCGGCTGGGCGAGCCCGGCGGCCTGGACCGCGCTCATCGCGCGCGTCTGGGTGACGCCGTTCGCCTTCACGGTCCAGGCGTCACCACCCTTGAATGTGATGCCGAGGTTCAGCCCGCGGATGCCGAGCGACGCGATCCCGGCGAGGATGATGACCGAGGAGAGGGTGATCCACCACCTCCGCCGGCCCACGAAGTCGAACGAGGTCTCGCCGCGGTAGAGGCGCCGGAACGGCCCCGTGCGCCGCGGCCGCGACCTGGTCGAGCGCGCGGCGAGCCGCTCCACCTCGTCTTCGACGAGCGCGGCCTCGGTGACGTCCCCGGCGCCGTCCTCGTCGGCCGGCGGCGCGCCGGCATCGGAGCCCCCGTCCGAGACGGAGCCGGCGGCATCGGAGCCCCCGTCGGCGGCGAACCCGCCACCGTCGACGTCTTCGACCGCGGCGTCGTCGTCTTCGACCGCGGCGTCGACGTCTTCGACCGCGGCGTC
>JAKAOD010000095.1 GCA_021823365.1 Actinomycetes bacterium
CCCATGTGGACACGGGCGCCGCGCGGGCGCCAGGGCCGGCCCCGGCCGATCTCGTGGGCGGGGCGTGGGAAGCCGAGCGGAGCGCCGACGCTGCGGCGTCGTAGCGGGCGGGCCCGGTCCACGTCGGCCGACCTGGCCGGCGAGGGGACGTCGCAGGTCCTCGGGCCGCCGCGCTACCGTTCGGGTCGGTGACCGCGACCGCACCGGCCGTGCGCCTCGTCCACTTCTCGAGCGTGGTGCGGCGCCCGCTCGTCGACTCGACGGGCGAGCGCGTCGGGCGAGTCGAGGATCTCGTGGTGCACCTCGGCGCCCCCCACCCGCCGGTCGTCGGTGCGGTGGCACGGATCGCCGGGCGCGACCTCTTCGTCGGCGCCCACGGGATCGACGGCATCGGGAACCGGGAGCTGCGGTTCACGGGCAACAGGGTCGACCTCCGGCGCTTCGAACGCCGGCCCGGCGAGCTGCTTCTCGGGCGCGACCTCCTGGCGAGGCACATCATCAACGTGGCGGGCGGCCGGCTCATCCGCGCCAACGAGATCTACCTGTGCGACGTGAACGGCACCTGGGAGATCATCGGCGTCGACCCGTCACGCAGGGGCGTCCTTCGTCGCCTGCTGCGGGGCCATCTCGGATCGGGCGGCGAGCCTTCCGAGGTCGTGGACTGGGCGAGCATCGAGCCCTTCGTCGGGCACGTCCCCACTGCGCGGCTCCGCATCCCGCACCGCAAGCTCGCGCGCCTGCACCCGGCCCAGATCGCAGACCTCGTAGAGGCCGCATCCCACGAGGAGGGAGAGGAGATCATCGAGGCGGTCCGTGCCGACCGGGAGCTCGAGGCCGACGTCTTCGAGGAGCTCGACTCGGAGCACCAGGTCGAGTTCCTCGAGGCGCGCTCCGACCAGGACGCGGCACGGCTCCTGGCGTCGATGGCACCCGACGACGCCGCCGATCTCATCATGGAGGCGGACCAGGACCGCCGGCTCCGCCTCCTCGAGGCTCTTCCCCAGCCCCAGCGCCGCAAGGTACGCCTGCTCCTGAACTACAACCCCGACACCGCGGGCGGCCTCATGAGCCCGGATCTCGTCTCCCTGCCCGAATCGGCGACCGTGGACGACGCGCTCTCGGCCGTCCGGCACAGCACCGCCGCACCCGAGTCGCTGCACGTCGTGTTCGCTCTCCACGAGGACGGCACGGTCGCGGGCTCGGCGTCGGTCGTGGCGCTGCTTCGAGCGGAGCCCAGCGCCGCGCTCGCCTCCGTGGTCCGTCCCATTCCCGCCCACCTCCATCCCGACTGGGACCTCGGCGCGACCGTGCGCAAGATGTCCGACTTCAACTTGATGGTCGCTCCCGTCCTGGATGCCGAGCACCAGCACATCCTGGGTATCGTGACGGTGGACGACGTGCTGGAGCAGATGCTGCCCACCGGGTGGCGTCGCGACTTCGGGACCATGTCGCCCGAGGACTGACGAGACGTGCACAGATCGATGGAACCCCCAAATACCAAGTGGCCGGGGCCGACGGCGCCCCGCGTCACCACTGACAGAACCGACGGACCGCCACGCCGGCGGGCCGTGCGCTCGCTCTCGGGAGCGGCGCGGGCTCACACTCCGCGCTGAGCTCCCGGTGGCGTGCGCGCACGCCACCGGGACCAGCCGAGAGGAGGTGAGCCAATGGCAGAGACCGGGGCCGGAGCCCACCGTTCGGAGCCCCGCACCCCCGGAGCCCGCCTCTCGGTCGACGACGAGCTCGGGGCCAGGCCCTCGGCAGTCCTCGACGAGGCGCACCTGGGGGACATCCGGGGGGCGTTCGGCACCGTCCGCCAGTTCGACGCCGAGTCGCGCCGTTCCTGGAAGCGGCGCCTGCTCACGCTCCTCGCCATCCTCGGCCCCGGGATCATCGTCATGGTGGGCGACAACGACGCCGGTGGTGTCGCCACCTACGCCCAGGCGGCGCAGAACTACGGCCTCACGCTCTTGTGGACGCTCCCCCTCCTCGTCCCGGTGCTCGTCGTCAACCAGGAGATGGTCGTCCGTCTCGGCGCGGTCACGGGCGTGGGGCACGCCCGGCTCATCAACGAGCGGTTCGGCAAGTTCTGGGGCGCCTTCTCGGTGGGCGACCTCTTCATCTTGAACTTCCTCACGATCACGACCGAGTTCATCGGGGTGAACCTCGCGCTCGCCTACTTCGGAGTGAGCCCGTACGTCTCGGTGCCCATCGCCGCAGCAGCCCTGGTGGCGATGACCGCGACGGGCAGCTTCCGGCGGTGGGAGCGCTTCATGTTCGTCTTCATCGTCGCCAACTTCCTCGTGATCCCCCTGGCGGTCTTCAGCCACCCGCATGCGTCCGCCTTCTTCAAGAGCTTCGTCGTTCCCGGCGTCCACGGCGGCTTCACGTCGACCTCGGTCCTCCTCATCATCGCCATCGTCGGGACGACGGTCGCGCCCTGGCAGCTCTTCTTCCAGCAGTCCAACATCGTGGACAAGCGGATCACGCCCCGGTGGATCTCCTACGAGCGCGCAGACACCGTCATCGGTTCGTTGGTCACGGTCTTCGCTGCGTCGCTGATCATGGCGGTGGTGGCCGCCGCCTTCTCCGGACACCCGCTCTTCGGGCACTTCACCAACGCCGGCGCCGTCGCCCGCGGGCTCTCGCGCGAGGTCGGCCACGCAACGGGCGCAATCTTCTCGGTCATCCTCCTCAACGCGTCGCTCATCGGCGCTGCCTCGGTCACCCTCGCCACCTCCTACGCCTTCGGCGATGTCTTCGGAGCACGGCACTCGCTGCACCGGAGCTGGCGCGAGGCGAAGTTCTTCTATGCCTCGTTCAGCGTGATGGTGGTGCTCGCCGCGGCGATCGTCCTTGTCCCCGGGGCGCCGCTCGGTCTCATCACCACGGGGGTCCAGGCGCTCGCCGGTGTCCTCCTCCCGAGCGCCACCGTCTTCCTCCTGCTGCTCTGCAACGACAAAGAGGTGCTCGGTCCCTGGGTGAACCGGCCGTGGCTCAACGTGATCGCGTTCGGGGTCGTCTCTGTGCTCCTGGTCCTGTCCCTGTTGCTCATGGCGACGACGGTCTTCCCCCACCTCGACGTCCGGGACCTCGCCTTCGGGCTGGGGGCAGCGCTCGCTCTCGTGTACGCGGTGGGGGGAGTCTCGTACTGGAGGGTGCTGCAGCGGCGGCCTCCCGAGCCGCCGATGCCCCGCGCCCGCAGAGACCACTGGCGGATGCCGCCGCTCAACCGCTTGCAACGGCCCGTCTGGTCGCGAGGCCGGCTCGTCGCCATGTACCTGCTGCGCGGCTACCTGGTGTGCGCGGTGATGTTGCTCGTGGTGAAGGCGCTCCAGCTCGGCATCCACGGCTGACGTCCGGGCACTCGTCGCCGCCTTCGGGGCGGCGTGCTGCGGCTTGCACCCGGACGCACCGCTTGGAAGGCTTTGCAGCCATGACCTCCCGAGGGCGCACCGGCGGCCCCGCCCTTGCCTGAGGGTCTACGTCGCTCGTGGCGCGAGGTGAAGCAGTCCTGGGACCGCTCCCGGACGATCGTCCTTCCCGCCCCGGTTGCCCCGGCCCCCGCCGGCCCTGAAGGACTGCGCGTCGCCTTCCTCGTCTATCGGGGGAACCCTCAGTGCGGCGGCCAGGGGGTCTACACGCGTCACCTCACGCGTGAGCTGGTCGCGCTCGGCCACTCGGTCACGGTGCTCGCGGGCCAGCCGTGGCCGGAGCTCGACCCCGGGGTGGGGTTCGTCCCCCTGCCGGGCCTCGACCTCTACCGCGAGCCCGACCCGTTCCGCCTGCCCCACCCCCGAGAGGTCCACGACCTGGCCGCGGCCGCGGAGCTCGGCGTGATGCTGACGGGCGGCTTCGGCGAGCCCTTCGCGTTCTCCCTCCGTGCGAGGCGAGCCCTCCGCCTTCGACGCGGCGAGTTCGACCTGGTCCACGACAACCAGTGCCTCGGCACGGGGATGCTCGGCATCCTGGCCGACGGCTGGCCCCTCCTCACGACCCTCCACCATCCGATCACCGTCGATCGCCAGCTCGCGCTCAGCCACGCATCCGGGCTGTACCAGCGGCTCGGGACGAGACGGTGGTTCGGCTTCCTCGGGATGCAGATGCGGGTCGCACGGCACCTTCCCGCGGTGGTCACGGTCTCGAACTCGTCGCGCAGGGACATCGCCGCGCAGATGGGGGTCGCTCCAGAGCGCATGACCGTCGTGCCCGTCGGCGTGGACCACGACGTCTTCCGTCCCCGGTCCGACGTCCGTGCCGTCCCCGGCCGCCTGATGGTCACCTCTTCGAGCGACGTGCCGATGAAGGGGCTGGTGCCGCTGCTCGAAGCGGTGGCCAGGCTGCGCAGTTCCCGCGCCGTCGAGCTCGTCGTCGTCGGCCGGCCGCAGAAAGGCGGGCGTGTCGATCGCGCGCTCGACCGCCTTGCCCTCCGACCGGCGGTCCGCTTCGTGAGCGGCATCACCGACGACGAGCTCGCGCGCTGCTACGGGGAGGCGGAAGTGGCGGTCGTCCCTTCGCTCTACGAAGGGTTCTCGCTTCCGGCCGTCGAAGCCATGGCCTGTGGCGTACCCGTCGTGACGACGACCGGCGGCGCGCTCCCAGAGGTCGTCGGCCGGGACGGCGAGACGGCGGTTCTCGTTCCGCCGGACGACCCCGGAGCGCTCGCGGCAGCGATCGCGGGGCTCCTCGACGATCCCCTGGCCCGCGCGCGGCTCGGCGCCGCCGGCAGGGCACGCGTCCTCCGTCGCTTCACGTGGCGCGTCACGGCCGAAGGGACGGCGGCGTGCTACCGCGCGCTCCTCGGCGGCCGTGCGCTCTCGGGGCTCGGACCGGCACCGGGGGAGCAGGGTCCCGACGCGCCCTCCGACGAGCCCCCCGACGCGCCCCCCGACGCGCCGGCCAGCAAGAGCGCGCTCGTTCGGGCGGCCCAGTGCTGACCGTCGACTTCGACCGTCTCGGGCTCCGCCCGGGCGACCGGCTGCTCGATCTCGGTTGCGGGTCGGGCCGGCACGCCTTCGAGGCGGCCCGCCGAGGGTGCGAGGTCGTCGCGCTCGACGCCGGCGCAGACGAGCTCCAAGAAGTCCGGGCGATGTTCCTCGCGATGCTCGCTGCGGGCGAGCTCGGCGAGCGCACCAGGGCGGGAGCCGTCCGCGCCGACGCGCTCCGCCTTCCCTTCGCCGACGGGGCCTTCGACCGCGTCGTCGCCGCAGAGGTCCTCGAGCACATCCACGACGACACCCGAGCCATGGCGGAGCTCGCCCGCGTCCTGCGACCCGGGGGCACCATGGCGGTGACCGTGCCCCGCTGCGGACCCGAGGTGGTCAACTGGCTCCTCTCCGACGCGTACCACGACGTGCCCGGGGGCCACGTGCGCATCTACAGGCTGTCGACGCTCGTGCGGCGCCTGGGGTCCTGCGGGCTCGTCCCCTCGGGTCGCCACTACGCCCACGGCCTGCACACCCCGTACTGGTGGCTGCGCTGCCTCGTGGGTCCCCAGAACGACGCGCATCCCGCGGTCGCCGCGTACCACCGGATCTTGGTGTGGGAGATCGTGAAGCGCCCCCCTCTCACCCGGCTCGCCGCCCGCCTGCTCGACCCGCTGATCGGGAAGAGCCTCGTCGTCTACCTCAGCAAGCCCGGCGGAGCTTCTGTGCCGGGCCGCCGGCACAGTGGCGAGACGCCGGTGGCGGCGGCAGCATGACGCTCGGCGCTCGTCGCGACTCGACCGCGCTCGTCCCCGAGGTGCCGGGGGTGCTCAGCTCCGCCGAGGTCTTCGCCAGCGGGTGCGCCATCGCCTCGGTGCAGCGCGCGGACGGCATGATCCCGTGGTTCCCGGGCGGCCACTGCGATCCCTGGAACCACGTCGAGGCGACGATGGCGCTCACCGTGTGCGGGCTCCTCGAGGAGGCCGAGGCGGCCTTCGACTGGCTCGCGGCGACGCAGCTCGAGGACGGGAGCTGGTTCAACTACTACGTCGCCGCCGGGGTGAAGGACGCCAGGATCGACACGAACGTCTGCGCCTATGTCGCGACGGGGCTGTGGCACCATGCGCTCGCCACCCGAAGCTGCGACCTCCTGGCCCGTCACTGGCCCGTGGTGGAGCGCGCGATCGACTTCGTGCTGCGCTGGCAGCGACCCGACGGGTCGGTGCGGTGGTCGCTCGACCAAGCCGGGCGCCCCGAGGGCTACGCGCTCCTCACCGGGTCGTCGTCCATCTTCCACAGCCTGCGCTGCGCGGTGGCCGCCGCGGAGGCGCTCGATCGACCCCGGCCCGATTGGGAGCTCGCGGCCGCCCGCCTCGGCCACGCGGTCGCCCGGCACCCGCGCGCGTTCGCGCCGAAGGACGAGTTCGCGATGGACTGGTACTACCCGGTGCTGTCAGGCGTGCTCGGTGGTGAGCCGGCTCGCCAGAGGCTCGAGGCGACATGGGCGACGTTCGTCATGGACGGCCTCGGCGTCCGCTGCGTGTCAGGCAACGACTGGGTCACCGCGGCGGAGACCGCCGAGTGTGCGATCGCGCTCGGCGCCGCGGGCTTGGGGCAGTCCGCTCTGGAGCTCTTCGCGTCGGGACAGGGGCTCCGGCTGCCGGACGGGAGCTACTGGACCGGGATGGTCTATCCGGGTGAGGTCACGTTCCCCGGCGGCGAGCGGACTACGTACACCGCGGCCGCGATGGTCCTCGCCGCGGACGCCTTGTCGTCTGCGTCCGGCGCGTCCGGCCTCTTCCTCGGCGAGGCGCTGCCCAAGGCGATCGACCTTGCCGAGCCCTTCTGCACGAGCGACGTCCAATGCCTCGCAGGGACCGGCGCCGACCTGCCCGACGACCGCTGAGCTGCCGTTCGGGTTCACCCCGGGACCGCTGCCGCCCGGGACCGCCGCCGCCCGGGACCGCCGCCACCCGGGACCGCCGCCACCATCGCCGGGGCCGCTCAGTGCTCGCTCGCACGCAGGCGCCGCAGCACGCGCAGGCTTCCGCACTCCGCGTCCTCCTCCCAGTCCCCTGAGCTCGCGGCGTCGCACCACACCTCGTAAGGGGGTCGTCCGCCCCCGGCGGGGTCGGGGAACACGTCGTGGATCGCGAGCAGCCCACCTGCAGCGACGAGGGGTGCCCAGCCTCGGTAGTCGGCCCATGCGGGTCCCTCGCCGTGACCGCCGTCGATGAAGCAGAAGTCGACCATGGTCGTCCAGCAGGATGCGACGGTCGGCGAGTCGCCGACGACCCCCACGACGACGCCTTCGAGGCGCGCGTCGGCGATCGAGCGGCGCCAGGACGGCAGCGTGTCGATCCTCCCGTCCCTGGGCTCGACGAGGTCCGGCTCGTGATGCTCCCATCCGGGCTGGTTCTCCTCGGAGCCATGGTGGTGGTCGACGCTGAAGAGGACCGCCCCGGTGGCTTCGGCCGCGGCGCCGAGGTAGATCGTCGACTTCCCGCACCATGCGCCCACCTCGACGAAGACGGGCGGTCCGGCGCGCCGCGCGGCATCACCCCCGCGCGCGCCACGCGCGGCCTCACCCGCGCGCCGCGCCGCTCCGTAGAGCGCAGCACCCTCCTCGTCGGGCATGAAGCCGCGGGTCGACCGCGCGAGCGTGAAGAGCTCGTCCTCGCGGTCCGTCACGTGGCGAGAGCGTAGATGCCGTACGCGGCGAACCCGAGGAGCGCGAGACCGCCAGCCCGCCGGATCCATTCGAGAGGCAGCACTCGAAGGAGCGCCCGGCCGCCGAAGGCGCCGAGTGCCGAAGCTCCGAGCAGGCCGGCGTACGCGCCCACGAACACGGCCCACGGATCGTGGTACTTGCCTTCGAGGTTGATCGTGAGCAGCTGGGTGAGGTCGCCGAGCTCCCCGACGACGATGACGATGAACGCGGTGCCGACCACCTGCCAGGGACGGGTCGGCGAGGGTTGGACGCGGTCGGCCTCTTGCTCGCCTCTCTTCTGCTCGCGCCACTCGGGAACGACGAGGAGCAGCACCGCGCCGACGAAGAACAGAGCCGTCACCACGATCTCGAGCGCCTGGTGGGGGAGGAGCTCGATCGCGCGTCCTGCGGCGACGGCGATCCCGACCTGGACCAGGAACGCCCCGGCGGCACCCAGCCAGACGAGGACCGGCCGGCTCCGGCTCCCCATCACGAGGGTGGCGACCATCGTCTTGTCAGGCAGCTCGGCTGCTGCGACGAGCACGAAGACGGTGGCGACGACTCCCGCGCTCACGCCGGCTCGCCCCGGCTCAGTGCGGCACGATCCCGAGCTCGCCGCCGAGACGCCCGCGCATACGGGCGCCGAAGCGCACGTGCACCGCGAGCTGCTCGAGGGTCTGCACGACGGTCCGCTGGCCGACCGCCAGCGGGTGGTCGGTGCAAAAGCGCGTGACGTCCGCGGCGAGCGCGGGGTCACGGCAGAGGGTACGCACGCCGGCGAGCATCGCGGCGTGGTTCACGTCGGGGAACCGGTCCAAGAGGAGCGGCCACTCGGACTTCACCCACTCCCAGGCCGTCGGGCCGCCCACCCGGTTGGCGAGGAGGGCCCGCACGACGAAGGGCCCGTCCTGGCGCCGGACCTCGCCGAGCGCCAGCTCGAAGGTGCGGCGGCAGAGACCCAGGTCCGCGAACGAGCCGAGCACGAAGAGATGGCGGCGCTCCTCTTGCGGGTTGGCAGGATGGCGGTAGCGGTCCAGCACCGCGTCGTAGTCGCTCTCTTGACCCTGGTCGGCGACCACGGCGAGCACCGCCGCCTCGAGGTTCGCGTCGATCCAGTCCTTTCCCGCGCAGCGTGCGGCGAACCGGCGCGCGGCCTCGGTGCGGACCTGCTGTGTGCCGCCCGTCGTCCCGAGCGTCTCGACGAGGAGTGCCCGGAGCGTGGGGACGCGCTCGCCTTCCCCTTCCCGAGGGTCCCAGCCGAGGGCCGCCGCGCGCGGTCCCAGCAGGTCCTGCGCGGCGGCCTCCACCACCTGACGGTCGGCGTCGTCGGCGATGCGATCGCACAGGCGGAGCGCGGAGACGGCGGCGTGGTAGGTCTCGGGCTCGTCGTCGCCGAGCCGGGCGGCGAGCGCCAAGAGCTCGCCGAGCTCCGCCTGCCCGCTCAGCAC
>JAKAOD010000096.1 GCA_021823365.1 Actinomycetes bacterium
ATCTCGACGTGGTCGAGGGCGGTGCAGTCGATCACGGTGCCGCCGGCGCACTGCGCCGCGTCGCCGTAGGCCCGGCCGAGGCCCCGGGCAAGTGCGTGGCGCGCACGGGGCAGCGAGCCGCCCGGTACACCGCTGCCGTCCTGCGCCCCGCCGATCGCCTCGGCGACGGCGCGCACGAGCTCGTCGGCGTCATTCGGACGGACGACGGTCGACGCGCTCCCGGGGGCCCCACCGAATCCCGAGAGGACGCGGTGGACGGGCGCGGCGCTCACGCGTAGACGCCGATCGCGACGAGCACGACGCACGTGCCGGCGAGCAGCTGGAGGTCGTGGCGGTGGAGGGCGAGCTCCTCCGGCGCCCCGCCCTCGCCGTGCTCGAAGGCGCGCTCGGTGGCGAGCACCCCGAGCAGGAAGGGCAGGAGGGAGAGCTTGAAGGCGACGTCGTCGAGGTCCACGCCGTGGAGGTCGAGTTGCCCGGCCCGGCTGAAGGCCCACAGCCCGTAGGCGACGACGGCCGCCAGTCCGGCGGCGAGGCGGAGCGCGGCGAGGAGGCCCGGGCGGTAGCGGCCGAGGACGAGCCGGTGGGCCATAGCCGTCCGCCCGAGCTGGCGAAGCTCGGCGCTGCGCTTGCCGGCCACGACGAACAGGGCGCCGGCGCAGGCGACGGCGAGGAACCAGCCCGAGAGCGCGAGGTGGTCGGCTACCCCGCCGGCGCCGGCGCGCAGCACGAACCCGGAGGCGACGCAGCCGAGCTCGACCAACGGGACGTGCTTCAGCACGAGGGTGTAGGCGACGCTGATCGCGAGGTAGGCGGCGATCACATCGGTGAGCCCCGGTCCCGAGAGGAGCCCCGCGCCGACGAGGGCAGCGGCGGCGAGGGCTGCGCCAGCGGCGAGCGCGCGGCGGGGCGCGAGCTCGCCAGAGGCGACGGGACGGCGCCGCTTTGTCGGATGGGCTCGGTCGGCGGGCGCGTCGACGACGTCGTTGACGAGGTACGTCCCCGCCGACGCCAAGAGGAACAGCAGCGCGGCGGTGGCGGCATGGTCGACCGGCGCCGGCCGGGAGAGGGAGCCGGCGGCCGCAGGTGCGGCGAAGACGAGGACGTTCTTCGGCCACTGGCGCGGTCGCGCGGCGCGCACCAGCAGGCGGAGCGCTGTCGCCCGCCTGTACCCGGCCCGCCTATCCCCGGCCAGCCGATCCCCGGCCAGCCCGCCCGCGGTCTCCCCGCCGGCGGGCGCCTCGCCCCTGACCTGCCCGCCGGCGAGCGTCCCGCTCACGAGCCGCCCCCCGAGCTCGCCCCTCCCGGACCTCCGGCGGGAGCGCTGCGTGCCGACATCGTGATGAAGTCCCGTGACCACCAGGACTCGAAGTAGCGCGCCGGGGTGCCGGACATCTCCGGCAGCATCTCGGTGCCGTTGGACGGTGTGGCGGGGCCGGTGGCGCGTGCCGGGTGGTAGGTCGTGAGGTTCACCCAGTCGGTGTTGATGTCGAGCTCCATCGCCCGCACGGCGCCCGCGCGGACGAGGAGGCTGGCGAGGCTCGTGATGTTGAGCCCCGGTCCCCCGACGTAGACGAGGGCGCCGTCGGCGGTCACGCCGAGGCCGGAGCGCCACACGTAGATCTGGTTGCCGAGGGTCGCGCCCCACACCGTCGTGTCGTTGGCGTTCAGGCCCGGCACCGGTGCGCCGTGCTTCACGAGGAGGTCGAGGTTCTGGCGGACGGCGACGACCGACGGCGTGAGAGCTTGTGGCCCGGGCCAGGCCTCGACGGTGGCGCCGCCGTTGCGGTAGACGACGAACGACGCGGCGCCGGTGCGGAGCGGGATGACCACCTTCCCGTCGGTGTAGTACCCGCCGTTGGCGTTGCCCATGAGGAAACCGGCGTTGAACGCCGCGACGAGCGTCCGGGCCGCGGCGTGCGTGATCGGCGCCGTGTAGGGGTAGGGGCCGCCGCCGGGGATCGTGCTTCCCGAGTAGAGCGTTGCCCGCAAGAGGCGCGGGTCCATCCAGGCGACGCCGACGACGAGGCTCGTGTGGATGGCGTCGGGGCGGAGGAACGCCTCGTAGACGGCCGGCACGCCGTCGACGGGGCGCCCGTAGGGATGCCACACGCCCTCGCCGGGGATCGGCGGGCTGGCGATCGGTCGGATGTTCCCGGGCTTCGACAGCGCGGCGAGCGAGGCCCAGCTGGCGCTCCTGACGCTGCTCGCCGAGGCGCCGTGCCCCGAGGAGTCGCGCCCCGAGGCGCCGGCCGCGGCCTTCGAGTCCGAGGCGGCCGCCCCGCCGGAGCTCGAGCCCGCCCCGCGTGATCCAGGCGTCGCCCCTCCCGAGCCGGTCGCCCCCGAGGTGCCCGGCACCGGCGGCGGGATGGCGCCTTTCGGCGGCCGGCCGCCGACGGGCGGCTGGTGGTGGGAGTACCAGAAGCGCTCTGCGGCGACGACGACAGAGGAGAAGCCGTGCTCGCGCGCCCACTCGGCGAAGCGCGCCGGCAGCGAGCTTCCGAGGCCGGGGTTGGTGAGGGCGCTCCCGAGCGACGCCCAGACCGGCGTGAGGCCGAGCACGACGACGATGAACGCCGAGAGGAACGGGTGCCGGCCGGCCACGGTCCGCCGAAGGCGCCTGCGCTCCCTGCGCCGCTCCTTCCGCCTCCGGCGCTCGACCCGACCGATCGCCCGCCAGCTCAAGGCGCTCATGCCGATCGACCTCCTCAGCCCGTCGCCGGGTGGGTCGGCGTCGACCCGCCGGGCCCGAGGATGTCGAAGCCGTCGGGCTTGTAGAGGTACCCCGGCGCCGTGCCCGGGACGCCCGTCACGCCGTACTGCCAGACGAGGGCACCCGTAGCGGGGTCGATGGCGACCATGCGGTCGTTGTGGTCGTCGTTCGCCATGAGCACCCCGGAAGGGAGCTGCTCGACGAGCGAGGGGCTGTTGAGCTCGCCCGGTCCGGTGCTCGGCGCGTAGCGCCAGAGAATCTTGCCTGCGCGGTTGAACTCGACGATGGCACCGGGTTTGGTGTAGTCGGCCACGAGATAGCGGTCAGGGCCGATCTGCTGGGGATCGGACGGGTAGGAGATCGAGGGGAGGTGCACGGTCCAGACGAGCTTTCCCGTCGTCGTGTACTCGTCTATCCAGCTGCCGTTTATCTCCGAGACGAGCAGGTTCCCGTTCGTGAGCGGCGTGTCGCCGTTCGGCGAGCCGAGCTCGGTCGGCGGGTTGTGGGCGCAGGCGCCGGCCGTGCCGATCTGGTGGAGCACGGCCTTGGTGCGCGGGTCGATGATGAGCACCCGGCAGTTCATGATGTCGGCGACGGAGACGTCGCCGTTCTTGAGGAGGTAGGCGTCGTCGGGGTTGTTGAGAAAGCCGGGCGCCGAGCCCGGCTGGCGCGGATGCCCGTACTGCCAGAGTACCCGCCCCGACGGGTAGGCGATCTCGACGATCGTCTCGTTCAGCTCCTGGTTCGAGATGATCGCCGTCCCGTGGCGGACGAAGAAGGCGTCGTCGGGGAAGTAGAAGCCGCCCGGGGGCGCCGGCGCGTGGGCGTTGGGGTAGCGCCAGACGATCCTGCCGGTGTCGGACAGGAGGAGCAGGCGATTGTTGCCGCGGTCGGCGACGAGCAGCTTGTAGCCGAAGTACGGCGACCCGGCTCCCGGCTCCCCTGCCGTCCCGAACGCCCGGTCCGGCCGAAGCATCTGGACGTCCGCGGTCCGTCCTGACGCCGTCTCTCCCCCGACGATCCACAGCCGGCCGCCGCTCGCCGCGGCGCCGGCGTAGGCGACGGCGACCCGGAGGGTCCCGGCGCGCAAGGTCGCGTGGCGAGCCGGGTCGAAGGCCCAGATCGCCGCCGAGTCGGCCCCTCCCTGCTGCACGCCACCGGCGACGTAGACCGTCCCGCCGAACGCGCCGGCCGACGCCCCTCCGAGGGCGACCGGCAGCCGCCCGGCGACGTCCGCCCGGTGCCGGGCGGGGTCGACGACCTGGATCGTGCGGACCGGCTGGCCGCCGAGGGTCTCGCCGCCGAGGACGTAGATCTCGCCACCGACCGCCGCGACCGCCGGGTACCTGACGGGCACCGGGAGGGCCGCGACCCGGCGGAAGGTCCGGCCGTTGGTGGTCGCCAGGACCTCCGCGTCGAGCGACTGGCCGTCGTAGCCGCCGACGACGTACGCCGTCCGCCCGACGGCGGTCCCTGCGGCGTCGGCGCGAGCCGCCGGGAGCGAGCCGAGGAGCGAGGCGCCGCCCGCGCCGACGCCCTGGCTCTCCGAAGCCGGGGCGGTCGTCCCGCCGCCGAGCACGATCGCGCTGCCGGGCAGCGCCGCGCCGGCCGCGTCGTGGGTCGAGGCCGGAAGGTTCGCGACGAGCCCGAGCGTGCCGGTCGAGGTGTCCAGGCGGAAGACGCCGTTGCTCGAGGCCCCCGAGAGGGTCAGCCCGCCGGCGACGAGGAGGCTGTTCGGGTGCCCCGTCGGAAGCACGACCTCGCGGCTCACGGGGTACTGGAGCTGCCACGGGAGAAGCCCGGCCTCGGCGGCGGGCGGTGCCGCCGAGCTCTCGGTCGCCAGCCCGCCGGCGACCGTGGCTGCTCCGGCTGTGCCCCGGCCCGCCGCGCGGTTCCCGTGTGCGCCGCCGCCTGCCGCGCCGGCGCGGGCGTCCCCACCCGGCCCCGACGAGCCGGAGAGGGCGAACGCGACGGCGAGAGCGACGAGACCGAAGCCGAGCCCGACGCCGATGCGCCGGCGCCGGTACTGGGCACGGCGCCGGTGCCGTGCACGCGCCGCCGCGAGATCGGCGACCGGGACGCGTCCTCGGCCGCGCGCGTCACCGGCCACCTCGACCACGCTGGCGAGGCTACGCCCGGAGCCTGACGAGTGGATGAACGCGCGGCGCCGCTACGCCAGCGGCACCGCTTCGGGCGCGAGCGGCCCGGCCTCGGGGACCGCCGCACGCGCCGCCACAGGCTTGCCACCCTGGCGGCAGAGCGCCGACGGCCACCAGTTCCACCTGCCGAGGAGCGAGACGGTCGCCGGCACGAGGATCGAGCGGACGACGAAGGTGTCGAGGGCGACGCCGACGGCGAGCCCGATCCCGATCTCGCGGACCTGGGTGCCCTCGGCGCCGCTCGCGCCGGCGACGGCGAAGACGAGGAAGGTGCCGGCGAGGACGAGCCCGGCGGAGGTCACTGTGGTCCCGGTCACCTCGATGGCCCGCACGACGGCGTCCTTGAGCGGGAGATCGTGCGCCTCCTCCCGGATGCGCGACATGACGAGGATGTTGTAGTCCTCTCCGAGGGCGAGCAGGAAGACGAACATGAGGAAGGGGAGCACGAAGCTCAGGCCGTAGCTGCCCCCGACGATCTCGAAGGCGAGCACCGATGCCCCGAGCGAGGCGAGGTACGAGAGCGCCACGCTCACGACCAGGTACAGCGGCGCGACGAGGCTGCGCAGCAGGAGCGCGAGCAAGAGCCCGATCACGAGGACGGCGATCGGGACGAGGCGGACGAGGTCGCCGTTGGACGCCGTGCGCACGTCGTAGAGCGACGGCGAGTCGCCCGCGACGCCGTTGCTCGACGCGCCCGAGCGCGCCGCGGCGAGGGCGGTGACGGCGCGCATCGCCGGCACCTCGGAGATCGCGGCGTTGGAGTCAGGCGAGCCGACCTTCAAGCCCGCGAGGAACTGCACCGTCCGGCCGTCCGGGGCGATGAGCCCGGCACTCGCCCGGTACGCCTGATAGGCAGCTGGGGGAACCCGCGCCACCGCGCCGCTCGACGGCTGTGAGGGCGGGAGCGATCCGGCGGCGCCGAGCTCGCGGTGGAGCGCGGCGAGCTCGCTCGGCGCGAGACGCGTGCCGTTCGGGTCGAGGGGCGCGATCACCGCCGACCACAGCCTGCTGGCCTCGATCACCCTTCCCGCCCTCGCGAGCGCCGAGGGATGTGACCAGATCGGCCGGTCGTAGGTGAGGACGAGCTCGACCGGGTTCGTGCTCGCCGAGGAGAAGTGCTCGACGAGGAGCGCCTGGCCGGCGGCGGAGCCGCTCCCCGGCGGCGGCGCGATCCCGCCCCCGAAGCCCGACGAGCGGTCGGCGGCCGCGAAGCCCGCCAGCGAGGCGAGGACGACCGATCCGGCGAGGAGGGCGAGGGCGGGGCGCCGCACGACGCGCCCGGCGAACCGGCCCCAGGCGCCGCTCGCCCGCTGGCCGGCCGACGGCCGCGCCGGCCAGAACAGCGCCTTCCCGAGGATGGCGAGCACGGCCGGGACGAGCGTCACGCCGGCGACCACCATGAGCGTGACGCCGATCGAGAGCGGCAGGGCGAGGCCGTGGTAGACGCCGAAGGTGGCGAGAAGGAGGCTGAGCAGGGCCGCGATCACGGTCGCGGCGGAGAAGGCGATCGAGGCGCCCACCCGCTCGACCGCCCGCTCGACGGCCTCGGCGTGCCCGAGGCCGCGGCGGACCTCCTCGCGGACCCGGAAGACGAGGAACAGGCCGTAGTCCGTCCCGGCGCCGAGCACGAGCACGATGAGCAGCAGCTGGGTGATGCTCGAGACGCCGACCCCGAGGCGGGCGACCCCCGCGACGAGCGATTCGGCCATGAGCAGCACGACCGCCGCCGGCAGCAGGGTCGCGAGCGGCGCGAGC
The DNA here is from genome assembly GCA_021823365.1 of Actinomycetes bacterium. The sequence goes on from JAKAOD010000096.1 coordinate 6,625, forward strand.
GGCGAGCGGAAGACGGCGAGGAGCAGGAGGACGATCAGCCCGATCGAGAGCTCCTCCGCTCTGGCCCCGATCCCGCGGGCCTGCCGGGCCTGGTCGGCGGTGATCGCGAGGTCGCCCGTCGCCTGGAGCACGAGCCCGTGCGGCGCGCCGACCCTCGTGAACAGCGCGCGAAGCGACCGGACGAAGGCGACGTCGGGGGCGTTCGTCCTCTGAGAGAGCGACGCCCGCACCTGGATCTGCGCGGCCTGGCCGTCGCCGGAGTACTCGACGACGCGTGCGGAGCGGGCGTGGGGAAGGCGCGCCGCCGCGGCGGCCAGGCGCTCGATCGCCGACTTGTCGGCGGCGTCGAGGGGCCGGTGGTCCGACGTGGCCGCGACCACGAAGGCGTCGTCGTTGCTCGAGCTGCCGTAGAAAGGAGCGGCGAGGCGTGCCGCGACGTTGCTCGGATCACTCGCCGGGAGAAAGCGGGTGCTGTTGTCGTCGACTGCCTGCCCGATCGAAGGAAGGAGGCGGACGCAGGCGACGGCGGCGACGATCCAGAGCGCGAGGACGAGCCACCGCCGGCGCACAGAGAAGCGTCCGAGGGCGGCGAAAAGCGAGGTCATGCGTCGACTCCCAGGTGGCGCCCCGGGCAGCGACGATGATCGCCGGCCATCGCCCGCCGAGGTCGTGCAAGTCAACCACAGCCGGCGCGGCGGGTGGGATCACCTTCCCGGGCGGCGCACCGGCACGGCTCGCGTCCCCGATGAGGCCCGGCCGTGGCGCCCGCCCGTCTCCGGATTGGCGCCCGCCCGCCCCGGCTCGGCGCGGGGCACGAGCCGGGGCGGCGAGTCAGGCGGCCCAGGGCGGCACGCCGTCCTGGCGCTCGTAGCGGTACCGGCACCGGGCCCAGCGCGAGCGGCGGCTCAGCACGAAGGCGACGAGGAGGACGACGACGAACCAGCCGGCGTGCGGCCGCCACGACCCGACGTGCCAGGCGAGCGAGCCCACCGTCGCCATGAAGACGAACCAGGCGAGGAGGAGGAGCCCGATCCTCGAGCGGCGCCGGTGGACCGGCTGCTGCGGGGGGAGCGCGCTCGGCAGGGGCGGGAGGTCGACCAACAGCCCGGAGAGGTCGGCCCGGGTCTTCGCGCCCATCGCATTGCCCATTCGCTCGTCGAACTCGCTCTGGTCCAGCCGGCCGTCGGCGAAGTGCTTCGAGAGCGCCTCGGCGACCTCGTTGCGCTCGGAGTCGGACACGCGGAGGTCCGCGTTCGGCACACGCGCGGCGCGGGCGCGCCCTCCGGAGCCGCTCACCGGGCCCCAGCCCGATCCCCACGGTGAGGAGCAGTTGTCACGCATCGCGGTCGACGCTCCTTTCCCTACGCCGGCACGTGCCGGTGGATGAGGTCGGCCGCGAGCGGCTGCTCTGCCTCCTCCTCGGGGATGAACAGCCAGGCCGCGACGTAAAGCGGCACGCCCGCCCCTCCGAGGAGCGTGAGCGCGACCATCGCCAGCCGGACGACGGCGACGTCGACGTCGAGATACTCGGCGATACCTGCGGCGACGCCGGCGATGAGCCGGCCCTCGTAGGACCGCCGGAGCGGGCGAGCCTCGCCCGAAGGGTTCCTGTCATCTGCCATGCGACGATCATCCGTGACGCTCTCTCCCGAGGCCATCGGGAAGTTCCCTGATCCTTCCCCGAGCGTGACCGGCTCGGCTCGGGGTCGTCCCCGGTAGCCGTCGGTCCGGTCGGGCGCGATCATCGAGGCATCGGACGGCGTACCGAGACTGAGCACTTCGAGAACGAGCGGGGTTGGTGCGTGCGCGATGCCGCGCCCGACTGGCGGCGCCGGCGCCCCGACCGCGCGTCGCGCCGAGACGCAGGCGAGAAGGGCCGGTCTCCGCAGGGCGACGAGTGGTGGGCGCCGCGCGAGTGGCGGCGGGGTCCGCCCTGGTGGGGCCCGCCGCACTGGCGTGGGGCGGGGCGCTGGTGGGCGGCGCCCAGGCGCCCCGGCCCGCTCCGCCGGAGCGCCGACGACCGGCTGCTCGGCGGCGTCGCCGCGGGGATCTCGAGCAAGGTCGGCGTCGACTCGACGCTCGTACGCATCGGCTTCGTCCTCAGCATCCTCGCCGGCGGGGTCGGCATCTGCGCCTACGTGCTCGCCTGGCTGTTCGTCGCGCCGGAGGGGGACCGGGCGAGCATCGCGTCGCGAGCCCTGCGCGACAGCAGGGGGATCGCCCTCGCGCTCGCCCTCGTGCCGCTGCTCGTCGTCGTCCAGGTCATCGCGTCGGTGGCCGCGCTCGGCTGGCTGTCGACGATCTCGTGGCCGTTGCTGATCGCCGCCGGCGGTCTCGTCCTCGTGTGGAGGAACGTAGATCG